>JAYELL010000083.1:22006-30992 GCA_034717495.1 Chloroflexota bacterium
GCCTCCTTTGATGAACTGATGAACGCTGATCGATCCAAACAGGATCAGCACGCCAGCACGCTACGCCAGCAGGCGTGCCGAGAGGCAGCAAGCGGTGCGTGACGTCAGCAGACGGTGCGTGAGCTAGAAGATCGGCGATGATCTGCGCCGAAGGTCTGCGTAATCAGCGTCCCTCTGGCTTGTCCAGGTTAGGGCTCGACGAAAACGCCTACCTCGCGAAGCAGGTCGCGCGCGATGATGACACGCTGGATTTCGTTGGTGCCTTCGAAAATCTCGGCGATTCTGGCATCGCGGAAGGCACGCTCGAGAAAGTAGTCCCTGCTGAGGCCCAGGTTGCCGCAGATCTCCATGGCATAGCTGGCAGCCTTGCTGGCAATCTCGCTGCCCATCAGTTTGCAAACATAGGATTCCCGGCTGAAGGGCCTGCCGTTATCCACCAACCAGGCCGTTCGATAGACCTGCCCTCGTAACATGTCGATCCAGGAATACATGTCCGCGATCATGAATTGGACTTGTTGTTGGTGGGCCAGCGAGGTACCGAACTTCTCGGCAATGCGGGCATATTCGATCACCATCTCCAACGCTTTTTGAGCTCCTCCCAGCGAGGCGGCACCCACGGTTACACGACCCAGATCCAGCGTTTTCATGAAGGTAACAAAGCCCAGCCCTTCCTGCCCGATGATATTGGCGGCGGGCACCTCCACCTCATCGAAAATCACCTCAGAGGTGCTGGAGGCCCGGATACCAATCTTCTTTTCGACGGTGCCGATTTTGACACCCATCTCCTTTTCGGCCACAAAGGCAGTGACTCCACCGCGAGCACCCAGGGCGGGATCGGTCACCGCCAATACCGAGAAGATATCTGCAAATGGGGCGTTGCTGATGTAAGTTTTTACGCCATTGAGCACCCAATTGCCGTTGGCACGAATGGCACGCGTTTTTATAGCAGCCGCGTCCGAGCCCGCATCTGCTTCGGTAAGGCAAAAAGCGCCATACTTCTCGCCCAGGGACATAGGGGTGAGATATCTATCCTTCAGTTCGCCAGAGCCATCCACGTAAATTGACATAGCCGCGATTCCGATGTGAGCGCCTATGATCGTCGAAATCGCGCTATCGACGCGGCTGATCTCCTCCATCAGGATGACATAACCCAACTCCCCGGCGCCACTACCGCCATACTCCTGTGGAAAGGGGATGCCTAACAGGCCTGCCCTGGCCGCGATCTCCAGGGCCTCGAATGGAACCTCGGCCTTTTCGTCGGCCTCTTCTGCCACGGGCGCGAACTCATTCTCCATGACCTCGCGAATCATCTGGCGCAGCAGCTCATATTCTTTGGGTAGCGTCAGGTCCATGTCAGTACCTTCCTAATTTTCAATTGCCAATTGCCAATGGTCAATAGTCAATTGTTAATGACAGAGGGCAATCATTGGCGTGTCCTGGCCCTGGCGGATTGGCCTTAAGCGATCTCCAGACCGTGGTCTGCCAGGATGCTTCTGGCGATAGCTGTCTGTTGCGATCGATTGCCACCTTCAACGACCTCGATGGTCCGGCAATCCCGAAATACCCGGCTGATGGGGTAATCGTTGATGTAGCCGTAGCCTCCATGGGTCTGAATCATGCGATTGGCGACCTGGTAGGCGACCCGGTTGGCCCATAACTTGGCAATGGAGGCGACTTCGCTGTCCAGGTTTCCCTGGCTCGCCAGAGAAGCGCAGCGGTAAACATGACTTCGCAAGGTTTCGACTTCCAGGGCCGAATCGGCGATGAAGGCTTGAATTGCCCCCTTGTGCGCGATTTCCGAGCCAAACTGTTTGCGTTCAACGGCAAACTGAACGCCGAGTTCCAAGGCGTGTTCGGCGCCCCCCAGGGCAATGGCAGCCAGGGCGAGTTTCGAGAAGTCGGCGATCGTCTCAACTATCTTGGCGGCTTCACCAGGCTTGCCCAGAATCTGATCCGATCCGACGAACACGTCGTCCAGGTAAACGGGATGGACCTGAACCCCCCGCATGCCCAGCGTTTTGTCACGCAGACCAAGCTTCAATCCCTTTGCGTCGGCCGGCACGAGGAAGGCGGTTGGACCTTCTGGCGTCGACGCAAAGAGGACGAAAAGGCCGGCGGTTTTGGCATTGGAGACCCATACTTTCAGGCCATCGAGACGATAGCTGTCGTTGATGGGGTCAGCCGTCGTCTGAATACGCTTCAACGAGGAGCTGTCTGGTTCGTAGGCTGCCCAGGCCCCAATGGTACTTCCCTCCGCCATGGCAGGTAACCAGGTTTCCTTCTGCTCTTCCGTTCCGAACAGCAGAAGTGCTTTGCTGACAAGGCTGTTGTGAACATGCAAGACCACAGCCGTGCTCATGCACGACTTTGCCACCTCTTCCAGCATCAGGATATAGCTCAGAGGATCCAGGTCGGCGCCGAAGTAATCCTCGGGCAGAAGAGCGCCGAGGAAACCTTGCATAGCCGATTTTTCGAGCAGAGTCGCAGGCAGTTTTTCCTGTTCGTCGATATGTTCCGCCCTGGGTTCGATCTCCTTCGCGACGAAGTCAGCGAACATCTGACAGAACATCGTTTGTTCTTCACTGAATGAATAATCCATTCATCGGCCTCCAGTCAACTGGTATCGACTCAGGTTGATGGACATGGCTGCCCGCTGATTCTACATGCGACAAGGGTCGCTATCTGGTAACTGTACAGGTGTCATTGCGGGTTTCCCATCCCACCACCGCAATGACAGATGCGAGATATTTCTACCAGATCGGTACAGTTACGCTATCTGTTGGCTAACTGTCGGTGAATTGGGGCCGGCGCTTTTCGACAAAGGCCAGAATGCCCTCCGTGGCATCGTTGGTAGCGGCCAGGGAAGACACATTTTCCAGCTCCACAGCCAGACCATCGTTCAATGGAAGCTCACTGCCTTCTCCAATCGCGTTTAGCGCTGCCTCTATTGCCAGGCCACCCATGGCGGCGATCTTCTTTGCCAGGCCCATGGCTTCCTTGACCACGGCTGTTGCCGGCACTACCTTGTTGACCAATCCGGTACGATAGGCCTCCTGGGCATTGATCGCGTCGCCGGTCAGGATCATCTCGGTGGCCTTGGCCCGACCAACCACTCGCTGCAAGCGCTGAGTCCCACCCCAGCCGGGGATGATTCCCAGGTTGATCTCGGGCTGGCCGAAGCGGGCTCGATCGCTGGCGATCCGCATCTGGCAGGCCAACGCCAGTTCCAATCCCCCGCCCAGGGCCACGGCATTGATGGCGGCAATCACCGGTTTCCGGCTGCGGTCGATCTTGTTGAAAAGGGTCTGTCCCTTTTCCATGAAGTTCTGAACGGCGTCCTGGTCGCCGCCGAACGCCTGGATTTCCTTGAGATCGGCGCCGGCTACGAAGGCAAACTGTCCGGTGCCCGTGATCACGATGGCCTTGACGTCAGCGTTTTCGGTTGCCTCGTCGAAAGCAGTTTCGATTTCGGCCAGTGTACGCAGGTCGAGGGCATTGACCGGTGGATGGTCGATGGCGATAACGGCCACCCTGTCCTGGATTCCAAACTTGATGTTCTGATATTCTGCCATGATCTGCTCCTGCTTATGAAAGGAAGTCGAGTTCAGCTCCAACGTGTTCGTGAAACCCGCGGCCTGTCCTGGTGCCCAGATGCCCAGCCCGGACCTTTGTCTTGAGGTACTGAGAGGGCCGGAATCTCTCTCCACCCCACGGTTCATGCAACATACTTTCGAGGCCTGCCAGAACCACGTCGAGGCCATATTCGTCCGCCACCGCCAGGGGGCCCATACGCTGTCCCTGAAAGGTCATGCCGGTGCCCGCGATCATTGCCATGTCGATATCGGGGACCGCTGCCACGTTCTCCTGAGCGATCCGCGCCGCCTCGTTGATGATGGGAAAGAGCAGGCGTTCGACTGTGAACTCACCCCGGGTGTCTTCTTCGGCCTGGATCCGGGAGATCATTTCCTGGACCGGTTCATCGGTTTCCTCGCCATATCCGTAGAATCCGGCGCCACTCTTTTCACCCAGACGTCCCGCCTCCAGCATCATTGCCATCAGTTTCGGCGAGCCGAAGCGCTGCCCATACTCGCTCGCCATGTACATGCCGGCATGGGCGCTGATGTCGATTCCCATGAAATCCAACAGGGTAAGGGGTCCCATAGGCATACCAAATTCGACCATGGCATTGTCAATCTGCTCGGCGGTGGCGGCCCCTTCCTGAAGTACCTGAACCGCTTCCAACAGGTAGGGAGCCAGGAGCCGGTTGACCAGAAATCCGGGACATTCCTGAACCACCACCGGGATTTTGCGCAGGCTTTCGGCGAACTGCACGGTGTCGTCGACAACTTCCTGGGCAGTGTCCAGGCCGGGAATTACCTCGACCAGTTTCATGATGTGGGCGGGGCTGAAAAAGTGCATGCCAACCGTTCGCTCCGCCCTGCCTATCCGGTGCCCCAACTCTGAAATACTCAATGCTGATGTGTTGCTGGCAAAAATGGCGGTTTCGGGCGCAACCTCAGCAAGTTCCCTGAAGACCTGAACCTTCAGATCCATGGACTCGGGAACGGCCTCGATGATAAAATCTGCATCCTCGAATTCATCATAGTCCAGGGTGAATTCGACCAGGTCCATCTTGTCCATCAATTCCGACTGGCTCATCTTGCCCTTGTCCACCCGCCCCTGGTAGATGCTGCGGATATGGGCTTCAGCCTTATCCAGAATATCCTGGTCCACATCCTTGACGACAACCGGAAGACCACTGAACGTGATCACCTGGGCGATCTCGGCGCCCATGAAACCGGCGCCCACAACACCTGCTTTGAAGATGTACATTTGGAAACCTCGAATCGTTCGTTAGCAGTCTACTCGTCGTTGTAGCTGAGATTCTCCACGATCATGGCACCACCTTGACCACCACCAACACACATGGTGACCAGGCCATACCGGTGGTTCTCCCGCTCCATTTCACCCATAATTGTCACTACGAGTTTGGCGGCCGTTGCGCCGATGGGGTGACCCAGGGCGATGGCGCCACCCAACGGATTGACTTTTTCCCATTCCAGGGGCATACCCTGCCGCTCCAACTCCTCACCGCAGGCCAGGACTTGCGCTGCGAAGGCTTCGTTGAGCTCGATGACGCCCATTTCGTCCAGGGTCATGCCGGCCTTCTCCAGTACTTTCGGCACGGCGACGGCAGGTCCGATACCCATATAGGCAGGATCAACTCCCACGAACGTGTAGGCTACGATTCGCACCCGCGGTGTCAGGCCAAGTTCTTCGGCGCGCCCTGCCGTCGTAACGATCATTGCCGCTGTGCCATCGTTCAGCGGACAGGCGTTGGCCGGCGTTACCGTGCCATCCTTCTTGAACACAGTCGGGTAGAGGGCTGCCTTGCGCACCGAGAGGGTCGGGTTGATACCTTCGTCCTGGGTGATCAACTCACGCGCCACTTCCTGACCGGCTACCTTCTTGACGATTTCGACGGGGACGATTTCGTCCTTGAATTTCTCCATCCGCTGGGCACGGAAAGCTTTTTTGTGGCTGAGTACAGCGTATTGATCCTGTTCTTCCCGGCTGATTTCATAGCGCTCTGCCAGATTCTCGGCCGTTTGGCCCATGATCAAACCCGATACCGGGTCTGTCAACCCCTCCCAGAGCATATCGGTGAATTCACTGTGTCGAAGCTTGAGTCCCCAGCGGGCTCCCTTGACGGCATAGGGCACGCTGCTGAGACTCTCTGTGCCCCCAACCAGGTAGAGCGTCCCTTCGTCTGCTCTGATGGCGCGGTAGGCGCTGACGATAGCCTCCAGGCCACTGGCACAATTACGGTGAACTGTGCAGCCGGGAACGTGGTCAGGGACACCAGCCATAAGGGCGACGACTCTGGCGATGTTGGCAGCCTCCGATGGTTGTGCCGCGCAGCCGATGAAAACGTCGTCGAACAGGGCTGGATCAACCCCCGTCTGTTCAATGGTGGCCTGTAGTGCAAGCACGCCCAGGTCTACCGCATTCTTGCGGCGCAGGGCGCCCCCGTGGGTACCGACCGGGGTTCGGACTCCTCCAACGATGACGATATCATCTTTCATCGATGTCACTCCTTTGTGGACTAACGCCCAGGCTTATGCCGCAGTGCGTCAAAAACGATTGTACCCGACAAAGGGGCATTTGGCAAACCCCCATGGTGCGGCGCGTCATGAATTGCCTGCTTACCATTTTCCGGGTGGCTATGTTAAAATGGCGTCATGCCCATTCGTGTACTTCCTCCTGAAGTTGCCAGTCAAATCGCTGCCGGTGAGGTGGTGGAGCGGCCTGCCTCTGCGATCAAGGAACTGATCGAAAACAGCCTCGACGCGGGCGCGGACCACATCCAGATCGAAACGCGCGAGGGGGGAAGACGCTTGCTGCGGGTTTCGGACAATGGACAGGGTATCCCGGCAGCCGAGGTGGCGCTGGCCTTCGAGCGCCACGCTACCAGCAAGCTCAGCAGCGCCGACGATCTGTTGAACGTCGCGACCTTGGGTTTTCGGGGAGAGGCGCTAGCATCGATTGCATCAGTGTCACAATTGACTCTCCTGACCCGTCATGTTTCGGAGTCGGTGGGTACCCGTGTGCGAGTCGAAGGTGGCATTACAGTCAAGCATGAGAGCAAAGGGACACCTCCTGGCACGATTGTAACCGTTGAAAATCTCTTCTACAACGTGCCGGCCCGGCAGAAGTTTCTGCGCCGCGCCGCCACCGAATCGAGACACATTTCCAGCATCGTTCAGCGCCTTGCCATGGCCTTTCCGGAACGGCGATTAAGCCTGGTTTCGGATGGCCGGCTTGTCTTTCAATCCAACGGCAGTGGGCACCTGCATGATGTCCTGGTGAAGGTCCTGGGGCTGGAAGCGGCCAGACAACTGGTGCCGCTGGGCTTTGAAGACCAGCGGACGTCCGGATCGGATCGGGAAGCTATACGCCTGGAGATCCCCGATGTTCACGGTTTTGTTGGCTTGCCAACCCTCAGCCGATCGAATCGCAACCAGATCCTTTTTTTTCTCAATGGACGCTTGATCCAGGACCGTAGCCTGACCTTCGCCGTCACCGAGGCCTATCGAAATCGATTGATGGCAGGACGGAATCCTGTCGCTGTGCTGATGATCGACATTGACCCTGCTCAGGTCGATGTCAACGTGCATCCCAGCAAAGCGGAGGTTCGTTTTCGCGATGAACGTGCCGTCTTTCGCGCCGTACAAAAGGCCGTATT
Source organism: Chloroflexota bacterium (assembly GCA_034717495.1). NCBI lineage: Bacteria > Bacillati > Chloroflexota > Chloroflexota bacterium. The sequence continues at coordinate 29,253 of JAYELL010000083.1, forward strand.
GGCAACCTTGAACCAACACGCGCCGGTGCCCGAGCTAAGCCGCGATGGGCTGGGCTGGTCGCTGCCCGGCTGGGCCGAACGGAGGCAGTCGTTGATCGACGCCGGTCAGGGACAGCAGCCAATCCAGTTTGAGCCGGCCCGGCCCGCGGGACCCAACTGGGATCCGATAACGCCGGTCTCTGGCGAAGGGGAATCGCTCGATCAACAGGCACATGCGCAGGTCGGGGACAGCGATTCAGCCTTGGGCGACGCCAGTGATGTGTTGCCGATGCTGAGGGTTGTGGGACAGATGGGTACTACCTACATTGTAGCGGAAGGCCCCAAAGGGATGTATCTGATCGATCAGCATGCAGCTCACGAGCGGGTGCTGTTTGAGCAGATGAGCGCCCAGCAGGCAAACAAAGGGGTTCCGCAACAGGCGCTGCTGGAGCCCCTGGCCTTCGAGACCGGCACTGAGCAGGCAGGACTCATCGAGGAGTTCAGTGATGCGCTGAGCGCATCTGGATTTCAGATCGAGCCTTTTGGTGGGGATACCTGGCTGGTGCGCGCCGTGCCAGCTGTGTTCGGCAGTGTCGATCCGCGCCGTGCCGTTGCGGAGGTCTTGCAGGGTCTCGCCGACGGAAGGGATCTGGTTGGCGAGACAAAAGAGGAAGCTCTTGTTACAATTATCTGCAAACGGGCTGCCATCCGGGGTGGCCAGGTGTTATCCATCGAGGAAATGCGTCGCTTGCTTCAGCAATTGGAAGCATGCCAGAATCCAGGATCTTGCCCCCACGGACGTCCCACCATGTTGATTCTCAGCACCGATCAGCTGGAACGGGAGTTTGGCCGCAGGGGCGCGTGAAGGACGGCCGTCGTCCCCAGAAACTATGAAAGCGAATCATGCCAGCCAATAACTTTCTTTTTGACCATAGCGCTCCTTTTTACGATCGGTTGATTCCTCCCCCAGACCCGCAGCGGCTCCAGGCCTTCCTGAATCTGCCAACCGAGGGCTGGCTATTGGAGGCTGGCGGTGGAACGGGACGCATTGCCGCTCTGCTGGCTCCTCTGGTAGGACGATTGGTGGTCAGCGATCTCTCAGGGCCCATGCTCGCCGAATCAATGGCGAAGACCATTGCATGCCCTGTACAGGCAGATGTGTCACATTTGCCCTTTCCTGACGGGCACTTTGACCGCGTGTTGGTGGTCGATGCCCTGCACCATTTCAGCTATCAGCAGCAGGCTGTTGCCGAGTTGGTTCGGGTGTTGAAACCCGGTGGTCGTCTGGTGATTGAAGAGCCCGACATCACTCAACTGCAGGTCAAGTTCGTTGCCCTGGCCGAAAAGGTGGCGTTGATGGGCAGCCATTTCCACTCACCGGATGAGATTGCCGCCATGATAGCGGACTGTGGGCTGCCGGCGCGCATCGAAAAAGAGGAGCGGTTTGCAGCCTGGATCATCGCCGATAAGAAGTGACCGCCGACCGCTGACCGCTGCCTCGCCGTGTCGCTGACCGCCGTCTGCGGTCTGTCGTCCGCGGTCTTCTGGAAGCTGACCGCCGTCTGCGGTCTGTTGTCCGTGGTCTTCTGGAAGCTGACCGCCGTCTGCGGTCTGTTGTCCGTGGTCTTCTGGAAGCTGACCGCCGTCTGCGGTCTGTCGTCTGCGGTCTTCTGGAAGCTGACCGCCGTCTGCGGTCTGTCGTCTGCGGTCTTCTGGAAGCTGACCGCCGTCTGCGGTCTGCCGTCCGTGGTCTTCTGGAAG
>JAYELL010000084.1:0-2660 GCA_034717495.1 Chloroflexota bacterium
CCCGGCATCAAAAGATACGCCCTCGTTTCCGCCCAGATTATATCAGTCCGCGGGAATCGGTACAAGCGCGCCGCGAGGAGGGTTGTGTTTCGAAAGTGGTGGAAACCGGCAGCGCGACAGAATCTGGGCCGTTTGGGTGTGAGCAACCCTCATCCTGGCCCAATCGATGGACTCCCGCGTCCGCGGGAATGACGTAAGCGCGAGTTTCTTGCCTTCGCGCATCCCTCGGCAGCCGCGGGATGGATCACTCGCAAGAACGGTCAAAACGTCATTGGCGCCCTCCACGATGCTTTGGCAGCCAATCCTTTCATCCCTCAGACCATCCCGAAGGTGGCCTGAGTAGTAACAAATTATCGATTATCTACGCCATTAGTTACCAGCAGCGGTAGAAAAGTTGTGCGCAGCACCTCAACTTCAACCGGCGCTGATATTTGTTCGCCGACATCCAGGAATCCGCTCGCTTCATAGCCGCCGCGCATGTCCGGTTGGGCGCCGGAAACCTGAACATAATACGCCTCGCCGTGTCCTGTTAATTCGACGCGGAGCGGCGGTGTCACCGTCCCAAAGATCCAGCCGATGCCCTGATCGCCGCCAAACCAGACACTGTTGGGGATTTCCGTGAGAGCACCGGTGGCCGTCGTATAGCCGAATCGCCTGCCGCTGCCATCGATGATGACCATGTCCACCGGATCGATATACGCGTTCCAGAGAGCGCTCAAATATGAAGTGCCCGCCAGATCTGTGGAGATGTCCGCATTTTCCCAGTCGGCATCCAGGATTTCCAGGATTTCCAATTGAGCATACACGTGTGACATCAACCCGGTGTGAGTATTGTTCCCGCTTGTTACGCGATAACGTTGAATTCGGTTGTCGTTTACAAATTGTCCCATCGAGGATTCGCCCGGCACCGTGCCGTCGCCCACAATGTCGGTGACGCCCTGGTACCAAATCAAACCCTCTGGGACATCTGATTCAAAATAGTCGTCGAAGCGAAAAACGACGTTGGATGCGGCGTCTTCCCTGTGATGCACGCGGTACTCAGTGGATACCGAATCGGCGTAAAAGACACTGGTTTTGGTCACCAGGCTGGCAAAGGGGCTGGGATCGGATGGGGGAGGCTGGTAGGTCACATCCAAACCGTTGTTAAGATCCAAAACAAGATCGTTCCGCACATCGGCCAGATCATTGACATGGCCTAATTCACCATGGATATCATACATAAAATCGTAGGTGGCAAGAAGTGAGCGAAATGTGGGTACGTATTGGCTGATGAATTCCGTGCGGAGGGGCGCTCCGTAGGGCGAAATCGAATCCAACGTGATGTCTTCGGGGAATCCTGTGATCGTTTCACCGGCCAGCACTTTTTGATAGGAGGCGTTGATCATTTTCGCCATGATGTACTTGGAGGCGTTGTCGATGATGAAATTGTTTTGCATGGCCTGCCAGGGTTGAGAAGCGCCCCGGTTGGGCACGGCCACCATGATCAGGTTCTCGACTGTGGGCAGGGTGAGGGTTTTGTTGCCTGAAGCAACGAAATCGTCGCCATAGGCCGCGCTCTGGATGTAGCTACGCGCCACCAGGCCGCCGGTGCTGTGTGAGATGATATCGACGCTCTCCAACGGTTCGTCCGGATGCTCCTCATCCCAGGCCTCAGTTGCCTTGCGCAGATAATAGCCCAAATAGTCAACTCCGTACTGATAGACCCCATCCGTGATCGATTGTCCGCTAAGGCCGCCGATCTGCCCGTCATAGACGCCATCGACCGGGCCGGGCGTCAACCGCCAGTCGTAGGCGACAACAAAGAGGTCCTTGCCCTCCTCGTAGCCGACATTTTTGAGTGTTTGCACCAGATCATCGTAGGCGTGTGTGAGCGGGTCGATGACCAGGAGATCCGGGTGGATGCCGCGATGGAGATTCCATTGTTCATGTGTCGCATCAGAAAAGTAATATGAGCCAAAAATGCCCGGAACAACCATCACTGGTCGATGGCTTGGCTTTTTGTAAACATCGAGTTTGTCTGGAACGCCCACCACCAGCACATTGTCCCGAATCGCCACGGAGGGACTATAAAAGTGTATGAACGCATCATACGGAAAGAAACTTGTCTCGGTCACATTTGTCCATCCGTTTTCCGGTTTCTCGAAGACAAAGGCGGCGTAACTCTCTTCAGCCCCGACCGCCACCCGCTTGCCGCTGATGGCGACAGAGTGACCAAAGCGTATGCCACGTTCGTTGGGGAGCGTGCCATCGGCCGCCGTGAGTTTTGCCGTTTCGGTCATATCTTCCCAACCCTGGGCCGGCTTTTCGTACAGAAACACAGAGCCTTCCCAGGCGGTATGGTCGCCGAGATCATCGAATGGCGCTCCGACCAACACGGTGACGCTGTCGATGGCCACGGAGTGTCCGAATTTACCGCCAAAGGTGCTGGTCCCGCTCATACTATCTGGGCTGAGTTTGGCTGTTTCCGTCATGTTTGTCCAGCCGCCGGGTGGCCGTTCGAAAATGTAGGCGCCAGCGTATCCCCCACCGATAACAAGCGTATTGCCGCTGGCAGCCATGGCCTCGCCGAAGCTACCAGGCGTATCTTCGCCGCTGAGCGTAAGCATGGCATCAATCGCATCGGTATCAGCCCAGCCATTGGCCGGCTTATTCCACACGAA
>JAYELL010000084.1:2760-69079 GCA_034717495.1 Chloroflexota bacterium
CAAGCGTATTGCCGCTGGCAGCCATGGCCTCGCCGAAGCTACCAGGCGTATCTTCGCCGCTGAGCGTAAGCATGGCATCAATCGCATCGGTATCAGCCCAGCCATTGGCCGGCTTATTCCACACGAAGACAGCGCCGGAATTCCCATCGGGAAAACTATCGTCGTGGTAGTAGCTGTCCCCGGCGAGGATCGAATCGCCCATGATGGCTACAGATCCACCAGGACCAGCTTCATAGCCGCCGCTGACAAAACGTAACCTGGCGGTCTCGGTCATATCCTGCCAACCACCGGGCGGCTTGATAAATACGTATACTGGACTGTAGAACTCACCGACCACGATGAGATCATCACTGATAGCGACTGAAAGGCCAAATTCGTCTATGGCATATCCCGTGCTGGAGGTGAGGGTGGCTGTCTCATGCGCGTCCTCCCATTCACCATCTTCCGGCTTTGTGAAGACCCGAACCAGGCCTACATCATCGTGGTAGATGTCACGTTCGGGGACGCCGGCGACGATAGTATTGCCATCTTGGCTGATGGCAAGAATGTCGCCAAAGCCATCACCCTGCCCTTGTGACTCGCTAAGTTCGGCCAGATGCACCCAGGGTGCGTAGGGGGGCGGCTCGTCCATGGGTTCCGAAAGCCCGACCTGTGATTCTGTCGCTCCAACTTCTGTGCTGTCTCCGGCTGCCGGATTCGGGAGCAGGAGACAGCCGAACAGCATTGCGATGAATGTCAGTGCTGCGAAGTGATATGAGTTAACCCGAAGCGAAGAGATAGACGTTGCGGAATATCTGGTCATAGTCGGTCCTCACGAATGATGGGGATTGGTGGCTCCGCCGAAAAATGTTCGCCGGAAGGTACTGTCACCTGACGAAAAACCACCCCCTTTATAGAAAACAGTGTACAACAGTTCCAAATGTGGCGCAAGCGAGTTACAAGAATCGTGTAGAACGGACCTGATCAATCATAGGTGTAGAGTCCGGCCGACACGACAGCCTGAGCATCGGGATTGATGACTGTCAGGTTGACCGTTCCTGTGCCAGACGGCGCCTCCATTCTGATCCACTGGGGCGTCAACACCGTGACGGTGGTCGCCTGTTGCGTGCCAAATCTGACAACCGTGCTGGTGGACCCGGGCACAAAATTCTGTCCGTAGATATACACCGTCGTACCGCCACCCGCGGGGCCATGGGTCGGTGTGAAAAACACGATGCAGGGTGGGGGGTCGGCGCTGTAGGCGTAGGGCACGGGAGAGGTCCCCTGGAGCCCATCAGGATTTGTCACTTCGAGTTCAATCTGTCCAGTACCGGAGGGGGCTGCCACCGTGATGAGATTCGGTGTGACAGATTCAACGGTGGCCGGCCTGTCGCCGAACAACACGGTGGCACCGGGCTGGAAGCCATATCCACCGAGCCAGACCGTGTTGCCACCATCCAGTGGCCCTGCTTCAGGTACGATCTTGAGCAAGGTTGGCGGATAGACGAAGGTGAAGGCATCCAACAGTTCGCCTGTCTGGAAATCGGGATTGAGCACCAGGACCCTGGCAACGCCATTACCCATGGGCGTCACTGCCTGGATCTGCGTGTCACTTAACACAGCGACATCGGTTGCCTCCAGGTTGCCAAACCAGACTCTGGTGTCGCTTGATCCGGCGAAGAACCCCTGCCCGCTGATAGTGACCTGGGTCCCACCGGTCGATGATCCCGAATCTGGTGTCACCGATAGAACCGTCGGAGGAGGCACAAAGGTGTAACCGCCGGTCAACACGGCTGTTTGAAGATCGGGATTGGTGACGACGACGTCAACGGTTCCCAGTCCAACGCCCGGCGGGGTATAGGCTGTGATCGCGGTGGGATAGACGTCGACCTGCGTAGCGGGGATACCACCGAACAGAACCTGGGTGTCGGTCGAGCCGGTCACGAAGTTTTCGCCCTCGATCATAACCCAGCGACCACCTGTTTCGGGGCCGCTGTTGGAGGAAATACTGGTGATCGTCGGTGGTGGATCGTAGACATAGGCATTCGGTTTAGTGCGAGTCCGACCATCGGGACTCTCTATCGTCACCCCGACCGTACCGCTGCCGGCCGGCGAGACCGCAGTGATCGTACTTGAATCAACCACCACGCCGTCGGTGGCTGTCATATTGCCGAATTTCACAACGGTAATGCTGCCCGGCAGAAAATTCTTTCCCGTAATCGTCACTACTTGATTAGCACCGGGACCGCTTTGCGGTCCATGGTCAGGAGTGACCCCCGTTACGACCAGAATGTTGGTGGCGGTGGCAATGTTTTCATAGGTTTGACCGGTTCCCGTCATGATGCCATTACGCATATTATCGTAGGCGGCCAACTGGTTTGACAGGATCCGATTGGCGGGCGTCATCAGAATTGCGTCGCCATAATTCAGGTAGGAAAACAGGTACCAGGTTCCCCAGGGGGTGAAGGTCGTTAATCCCTTGGCACGTGAGACATGGCTGAAGAGTTCCAGGAATTTCTGGTCCAGCGGTTCCCAGTAGCTGTAGACATCCCTGGAAAGAACCTCCGGGGAAATAACAGGGTAGGTGCCCAGTTCGCCGGCAGTGGCTTTATACATCCATGAGGGGCCAATGGTAACCAGCTTGTTGGGGTCATGAGAGCGCACCAGATCGGTCCAGGCAAGGACAGTTTCGAAGTAATTCTGATGGTCGTTGGTAGCAGGATAGATGTGAAAGTCAATGTAATCGAGTTGGGGCATGGGAGCAAAGAGATTCATGTACTCCTCGGTGTCCCAGGTGCCGGCACCCGCGCCGAGCATAGTATCATGGGACGGATAGAGTCCAATCGCCGATACCAGGTAGTCTCTCCATTGAACTGGCGTGCCAAGAACCTCGCCATCGATGAGTCCAAACGCAGCGTTCAAGGTACCCGGCTCTTCCAGAAGAGTAAGATAGTCGGGAGCGAGTTGCGTCAGGATGAGATAGCTTTCCTGAGCCCGCTCCTGGTTATGGCGCTGACGAGCGACGGTCGGACCAAAAACCCTGATGGTATCGAAATAGAAACGAGGGTCAACTACAGCAAAATCTCCGAAAATGATCCCATGCTCGATGTGGACTGCGAGACCTCGCGCCCGGGTTCTCGCAATCACCTCGGCATAGAAATCGATGTAATCAGCGACAGTTTTGTCGTAGTTGCTGTTCTGGCTGTTCAGGTAGGTGTGAAAGGCAGGGGTCAGAAGCGGATATGCGATGTTTATGGCTATCGTATTCACGCCCATCTCGGTCAGGCTATCCAGTTCCATCTCGACATTCTGCATGTTCCATTCAGCCAACAGATCGGGCCCCATGTTGCTGCTGGCAAGGGTCAGATGTGCAGCGTAGTTCGGGTAATAGCCTGGATTAGCAATGCCGATTCCACAGGCAGTTTGCTGAAAATCAAGCAGATAGGATGCCAACTCCTGGCAGTGATCGGCGGGCGCACCCGCTGGTGCGGCGACACATAGCTCCTCCGCCGTGAAAGGGGTACAGGCATCCGCACTGGCTTCGCCGGGGTAAAAAACCATGGTGAGAATCGCGACCAGTATTGCAAATGCAACGCTCATTGGTCGATGCACAATGTTCATGAAGTGTGGGCTCCTTAAGGAAACGTGTGAGATTCGATCGAGCGAATATTTCTATCGGGAGTTACGCACTTGGCAACATTCGGGTCAAATGCCGCCCTTCGAAGTCCTCCCGGACCTCCTGCTGGCTCACGCACCGCCTAGCTCACGCATCGTCTGCTGACGTGCTGGCGTGGCGAGGCTCAGGATGTCATTTGACCCGTTCGCACACTTCGATCGCTCCCCTCGGTCGCACTCAGTATGCGAACTGCGTAACTCTAGTTACTATCTCACGAAACAGGTCGATTGATCAATAGGACTTTCGTACTAGAACGCACACGCGGAAGGTGTACCTCTCCTTGAAATCCGACCATACTGTCGTCAAGACCAGGTCTGCCCTTTTTTGGGGACGGGGATTCTTTCTCGACGTTCCAGAGGGAGGTGTCAGCACCCTGAAAGAGCGAAAGGAACGTGCCAAAGAGATAATAGCAGAGGTGAACGGGAATCGCCAAATCTGTTTGTGAATAATTTTTCGTTATTGGGGAGAAGATGTGGGGATGGGCAAAAGGTCGGGCAGAGCCAGCGCCTCCTGCTGATCGGGATCTAAGTTCAGGTAAGATCTTTCATAGGAAGCGAAGCTGGCTATCGCCTCCAGGGGGATTCCGTGCAATGTTCGCAACAACGTCAAGGAAAACGGGTCGTAGGAAGATAAGAGGCGCAGGCGCAGCTCCGACGCCTGCATCCCCAGTTCGGCGATTGTGGAAATCGATGCATTGGGCACCGCCATCAGGTCAATTCTGATCGGAACGGCCGCGCCCTGATCATTCAGAAACACCAGGGGCTTGGCCCGCTGGCGCAAGCTGATCAGAAACTCCGACCTGTCAAATTCGGGTACAGCCTGAGACAAGACCGCCTCCACGTTGACCTCGGCCGGCGCCTCGGGGCGGCTCAGCCTGGCCGCATATCGCTCGATGGCCAGGCTCATCGCCTCTGCGAGATTGGGCTCAGGGGGAGAGGCTGCATGGTCCCCATCCAGTGCCGTCGTTTTTACAGGAATCGTGCGCAGCCAGGCCTGACTGATGCCCTCCTCGGTGTCTGGCGACCCCTTGAAGACCACAGGCGCTACGTCCTGGTCCGGAAGATGGGCCGAGCGGTCGCGAAACTCTTCGTACAGTTCTTCCTGGGCAAGAGGTTGACGGACGAAGGAATGGGGCACAGTCAATGGCTCGCTCAACTGCGTCGCCAGGACATTGCGGTCCTCTTCCAGGCTACTCAGCGTAGCCGAAAGCGCCTGCTCCCGTTGAGCAACGGCTCTTTGCAAACCGGCCAACAACTTGTCGAGATCGCTGGCAAGGGATGCGTTGGCCAACGCATCTACCCGCCTCTGCCGCATGGATCGATAGGCATCCACCCGGCCTTGAACCGTTTTCTTCAGCACCCGGCGCAGGGCCAGGCTGAGAAGCAGCACAACAATCCCAGCCCCCACCGAGGCCGCGGCCAACGCCCCGGTATCGACCCCTCTTTGGTTCAACACAACAGCTACGATGAGCATCGTTAGCAACCCGACCCCTGCTGTGATCGCCAGCCAGAGCCAGGGTTGTTTGACCAGATGTTCGAGCTGTGCCCACCGCGACCACTGAGCATCCTTTTCCACAGGTTCAGGCTCGGGTCGGTGAAGCCGTTGCCATTCATGAATGGCGGCGCGCCGCCGCTCCAGCTGCGAATGAAAGGCAATTACCATCGACAGAGCCGCTTGCAGGCCCTGGTCGTGATCAAGTATCAGGGAAAGAATCTCATCGTCGAGCTGTTTGAGCGTTGTGGGCCGGCTATCGGCATCGCCGGCATCGGCCGCTTGCGACAGGGAATCGGCCAGGACCGCTCCGGTCTTCTGCCACTCAGATAAACCCTCTTGCTCGAAACGATCGAATTGTTCACTGACATCAGCGACCCGCGAGACAAGGTCGGCATCCTTTTCGGGAGTCTCAGCCGGCGCTGGCGGGACCACCGCTCGAACCTGGGGAATATCGACGGCCTCGCCGCCGTGCATGGCCTGGGAACTCCCGCCCGCTCGTGCCATTGAATCCGAGGCCAAAAAGCGTTCAGCCAGTCGATCCAGATCGAGGAAAATATCGGCCAGACTGCCGGCAATCCGCTCGGCCTCGGCCTGCTGTATTTCAGATAGAGCAAGCAGGAAACGATCGCGCAGCAGTTCCAGCATGAGGCGTTGCCGGGCCTGGGTCCACATCTCGTCCAGCGGGATATAGACTGCCGCGGCCCCGATGCTGCTAAAGGGACCCAATTCGCGCAGCGCCGCCGTATCTGGCGCCAGTGCGTTTCGCAGATAGATGTTGGCGTCTGCCGTCAGAAAGGCCTCCAGCACATTGCCCACGACTGTGGTCAATTCCCCCTCATCCTTGACCAGCGCTCCACTGGTCTTAACCCGATCGAACAGGTAGCTACGGTCGAAGGGACTAAACTCTGAGGCCACCGTCTGAAGGGAATCCATGAAATCATTGCCGCCGCGGGCACCTGGTGTGGTCAGATGAACCAGTTCCCGGGCAGCCAGGTGCACCGAGGCCTCCTCGCGTCTTCGTTCAGGAGGGGGCGTGAAGACAGCGGAGCTCAGCAGGCCGATCTGTTCCAGTATCCCCCCGACCTGATTTCGCAGAAGATCGGTCAACGGCCAGAGCAGTGCGGTGGCATGTTCATCCGCCAGGGAAGCCACCACGAAAACGGATAGCTGACTCTCTTCCTCCTCTGGTTCCGTTTCATCGTACCTGGCCTGCTCGATGATGGCAAGGAGATCGGCAGCTATCGCTGGCTGGCTGCGACAGAAATGCTGGTACCAGAGACGACGGGACATGGAGGACCCTGTATCATCAGGGGCAGCATAGTGCCCCACGATATCCAGGGTGGGCCAGAGCAGGCGGTGTGTATCCCGCTGCATTTCCAGCACGCTGGGATGGCTGTCAGACAGCGCCCGGGCAGGATCTTCAAGCGACTCACGGGCCAGGAACTGCTGCCGGTAAAAGCTCACATCATCCCAACGGTCGGGCCCTGGACGAGCCACAGTGATGCTGCCATCTTCGTCGGGAAGGACAAGCACATAGCTAACGATATCGCTGAGGAGCGGCAGCCCCATGAATCGACTCGCGACTCCACGCCCCCGCCCGGCAGTCCCGGCAAAAAGGCTGGGCGCCAGAACACGGGAGCGGTCGCGAGTACGTAACCGAGGCCACATGTGTGCCACGACCCGCGCACCCCATCCGCCCACTCCGACGATGGCGGCTCGATTGCGACTTCCTTGATGCATGGTAGCCCTTACTTTTGCGGGAAACGATCGCTGTCTCCAGCGTCAATCTCCGTAGGCGTGAGATCCTCAACAATCAACTTGCCGTTTCCTTGCAAATCGCCTTGCAGAACAATATCCGGCAGGTTACGCCAGCTGCTATCGAGATGCAACGGACCGCGCTTGATAAAGTCCAGGTAATGGCGAAAGTAATCGCTCATCGCCTCCAGGTAGGTGATCGGAAGGCCATGTTCGATCCGACAGGCATCGATCCGGGTGGGATCACCGGTCGAGACCCGTTCATACTCAGCGTAATCCCTCAGCAACCCGTCGTAAAGCTTGACATGCCGGAGGTCGTCGTCGACACCAACCAGGATCGTGTGTTCCAGATCCTGTTCATCAAACCCACCCTTGTCCAGATCGTAGCGCCAGAATGGATGGCAGCGAGAGAAAAGCTGCTTGAAGCGCTCCCCGAGCATGGCCCGGTTGGCAGCCAGAATGCGTTCGAGACGGAACTCCTCCACCGGAATCGCGTGGTCGACAACACGCCGGCTATGAGCCATCAGGTATTCGTGCATATCGAGCCAACTCAAGGGCCGGCTCTCTGCCTCACCCAATACCTGGCCCGCGTCGGTCCGCAGGGAGAGGGTCTCGCTGAACGAGGATTCCAGCAAGGTTCGACGCTCGGCCAGCGTTACCTGCACCTGGAAAATGAGGGGGTCGCCCACCAGGTTGTCAAGGGAGTCCTCGAGACGGTGGGCCAGGATACGGCGCCAATTGTCGGGTTCAAACTCATCAGTGATATATGCTTCGTCGACGGCATCGCTGGTCAGATCATAGATCGTCTCCTGTTCCGCTTGCCGGCGCAATCGGAAGAAAAGGCGCATCCCTTCCGTAATACCCTTATTGCGAGCGGTCTCTGCCTCACCGATACGTCCTTCGATGCTACCTTCCATGCCATCGAAAACGGGTAGCAGCCGACTCCAAACCCCCTTGGCGGCCTGTTCCATGCGCAGATCGTATTGCAATTGACCGAGATGATCGGAGAGTACCATCCGTTCCTGTTGGGTGGCACGCTTCAGGTTGTTGACGAAAAGCATGTCGAAGGGCCAGAAGCCCAGCAGATTGACGATCGCTGGATCCCGTACCTGCCTGAGCCGGTTCTCTACAGTCTCGATGCGCTGAATCAACGCCTCCTCGTCGGCACGACTGGCCTGCTGGCGCGCCGTGTTCAGCCGGTGCAGGGCACTGGCGAAGAAGAGGGCACCGCGCAGCCCATAGCGGCGAGCGGCGTCATGGATTTCAGCCTGCAACTCGTCGAGCAGCCGGTGAAACGACTCCGGCGACCATTGAGCGGCATCTGCCGCCGCCTGGGGTTCATCCACTTCCTCCTCCCAGGGAGAAGATGGCGAAGTCGCCGAGTCGTCCCATTCCTCCTCCTCGTCCCACGCCTCCTGGGGGGCCGAACCAGGATCGACCGGCGTTGTCTGTCCACCCGCGGCAGCGTGCCGGTGGTGCAACACATCATCCAACTGCAGGGTCAGTGCATCGGCCCGCCCCTCCAGGCTGTTCATATCAGCCGGGGTCAACTCCCGGAGCAGGCCCTGATCGAGTAACCGGGCGGCGTATTGCAATGCACAATACTCCCGCATGCGCTCCTGCGGCACAACCAACGAAGAGGTAGCAAAGCTACTGTAGGCCAACAGACTTTGGCCGGCATCACTACGCTCTTGAGTGATATTGACATCATAGGCCCAGATGTGGGAGCCTATGTGGGATACGGTCTCCAGAAATATCTGGTGCCCGCTCATCTCCATCACATCCTCGATGCTGTCCAGGACCTCACCCCGTCGATTCTGGCGATCTACCAGGTAGATCCGATCAAAGGGCCGGCTGATCACAAGAGCTTGCTCGCCAGGATATTGAACCTCAAAATCGTGGCCGCTCTGGAAGTAGTCCAGCTCTTTCAACGCGGCATAGGCGTTGGCCTGAACGCGGGATTTCTGCAGGTCGCTATCAAGTTCATCCACGAAAACAGACGGCAAAGTGAAAACCCCGGTAATGATCGCCTGCTCCTGAAAGGTATCCCGAAGCTTTTGTGCCACGTCGAGGAAGATTCCAGATCCGGTGCCACCGCATAAGGAGGACACCACGTAAATGTGACGTAATCCTCCCTGGCGAACAACCGGATAACCCTGGTTTTCAGCCTCCTCGATGGTTGCGACCGACGCCATTCGATTCAGCTTCGGTTCCAGGTGATTCCAGAAGGTGCGATAGCGGCGGAAGAAAGAGAGCCGGCCAACGCAGCGAGTCTGGCGGGCACCGCTGTGAATCTGGCCAAGAGGCACCTGCCGGGCATCCCAGTTCCACCAGGCACTCACCGTAGGGTGATTTTCCAGGTGGCGAAGCACCTGGGTAGCATTATAGCCACCGATGTAGGCATATTCGTGTCGCTGCAGATACTCCTCGCCGGGCAGATTCGTCCAGGGAACGGTATCCACACCCAACAACTGGATGATCCCCGGTCCCTCCTCGCCGGGCGGGATGCCCCAGGCCTGACGCAGGCGTCGTTTGAAGGCGCGCACCGTGCCCACGCCGGTGCCACCCAGGCCAACGATCAGGGTCGGAACCAGGGTTGGTTTGCGTTGCATCCAGCCGTTGTCTTTGATATGGCTGTCACCATCTGCCATCGTATCCTCCAACGAAGTCCTTGTTAATCGATTGCGTAACGAAAGTGGTAGCGCGCGCCGCGATCGGGAAGCCGCAGGCGGATTCGGGCGCCATTCCACAGGATCTGCCCGTCTTCCTTGATTAAACGCCAGCGATTGCTCTTTCGCTGCCAATAGGCCAGGCGCACATCCTCCGGAGCCAGCGGATTCGGCCTCACGACCGGACGCCACACGAGCTGCTCATCCCTGGTATCGACTTGCTGTTCGAAGCTAACTGTGGCCAGTGCACGGGGCCTGTCTTGTTTTTTGTGACTGAGGACCACGTTGCTGCCATTTGTTACCAGGTAAAGAGGACTATTGTCGCGGACAGATGCTTCCTTGCCGGTCTCCTCGGCGTGAATGACGCCCTTGGTCTGGTTATTGCCTGGCCTCAAGCGCAACAGCGTATTGATGAGCAACAGCAGTAACAGCCATCCCACCAGACCCTGGAAGCGAGGGAACGGCAACGGCACAAACCAGGTAGTCAGGAAACTGGCGACCGGAGAAAGCCGTTGTTGCCAGACCTGCAATGGCGTCAATTGTCTCACCAGGAAGCCAAACTCCGATGGCTGCAGCAGTACATCGTCGAGCGTCTCGACCCTCAACCGGCCTTGATAGAGTCCTGGTACAGGTCGGCCCGCTGAGCTGACAAAAAGTGGCAACTCAAAAGTGCCGTCACCCAGAGCCCGTGCAGTACCTGTGCTGACCGTCAAATCCTCCACGCTGCCTGCTTCAAGCTGGTCATGGTTAAGATCGAGCATCGTGATCTGAAGGAGCGGCGGTTGGTCGAGAATGGATTGGTTGAGGGTTAGGCTGGTGCTGATCGGCTGTGCCAGATTCGCTGAGGCGCCGAAGTCCAGCAGATCGCCCGGTACCAGAAACGATGTAACCGGTTGAGGCACATTGAACGCCACCTGCATCCGGTGGGGTTCCACACTGAGGCCCTCGGGCGAGGAGAATTGAATAGTCCCCTGATAAAGCCCTGGCTTCGGGCGCGTTACCGCGCTGAGGTAAACCGGCACATTATGACGATGTGAGCCAGCCTGCTCAGGTTGAGCGGTCCCCACCCTGACCTGAAAATCGCCGCTGTCTACGGCACGGCCACCCGAAGTGAATTCTACCAATTGAGCCTGAATATCACTGGCCTCACCGCTGAAGGTCGCCTGGACGTTAAACTGGCGCGGCTCTCCCGCACGGGCAAGATCACCCAGGTCGGTCGAGGCGGGCAGCGTCAAATCGATCTCCGGCGTTGGGATCGAAAATTGCAGCGCCACAGCGGAAGGTTCCACCGCCACGCCCTCCGAGGAACTGAAGCGAATACGGCCACCATATTCACCGGGTGGCAATGCATCGAAGCCAGTTAATTGCAGCATCGAAACATATCGATCGCCCTCTTTGTGTGTCGGCTGTGACAGAGTCATGCCCAAGGCGCCTGGGGGCACCTCCAGACCTGGCGAGGTCAACTCCAGTTCGGCATCGAGTTCGACCGCCTCATCAGTCAACGCGGTCAATACCAGTTCCCGCTGGATTGTATCCTCATAGGTGGGCACCTGACCAAAATCGAGGATCGGTGGCAGCGAGTCCATGCGCAAAGCATCCCGCATGGTCAAGCCGCCTTGAGCGAAATCGGTATAGGGCGTTCCGTCGGCAGCGATTGCATCCGTCACAAAGACGACGTCATAGCGGCGCCCTTCGATCGGCACAAAGCTGCGGTCCTCACAGATGCCGTCGGCGTTGCAGGGAATCTCCACAGATGTGACCGTTTCATCAGCGGAGTCAGATACAAAGGCCACGACCCGGGCCTGCGCCGGCGGGGTTTCCCCGTCGAAGCGAGCCCTTAGCAGCATCCGTCCATCCTCCAGCAGCCCGCTGGCCCGCTCCGTCGGCGAATCAGCCAATAGACGGGGCAGGTCTGCTGCAACCAGGGAAAACTCCTTCCACAGGCGAATCGGGGTCACCTCGTTGCCGATCTGCACCTCAACAGGCGTAGACTCCCCGACCACATTGCTTTTGTCCGGGGAAACGATAGTCCAGAAGAGGCTACCGTCGTCGGCAAGGCCACTTGCCTGCATGGGATGCTGCACGCCGTCCACAACAGCCTGAACCTGCAGGTCCGATGATCTCCTGCCGGCCTGTTCCACAGCCGCAGCAAGCAATACCGGCTTCCCCGCGGGATAAAAGCGCGGCGCTGCCGTACTGGCGATGTCGTCGGCGCCGGGATACTGGAGCACGAGAGAGGCCGCCGAGTCAGCCACCAACAGGGCACGGGCCTCGCCATCAGGGGTGCCGGCTGTGGTGGCGGTCCACTCGCCCACCAACGGCGCATTGTGTTCCAGAGTCACTACGTCGTAGTGGGTATCGCCATTTCGGACCACCGTGGCGCCGTTATCCAGAATCTCCCGATCGAGGATCGACTGGCCGTTCAGGGAAAGATCAGTATACCCCTGGGCGGTCTCAGGAGCTTTGGGCACAATTACGCTGACGCTGGTGATACCTTGATCGGGGCTGGTGCGAAAGGTGGCCAGCCGGCCATCGGCCAGATCCACTTCGTTGACATAGCGCTCCGGCTGAACGAAGCCGTAGATTTTGGCATACGCGGGCAGAAGGTCACCAGGCCGGTCGATCGATTGAATCAACCCATTTGTTTTTTGCGCCATGCGCTCGGCCACTTCCAGATCCACATCATTGCCCAGCAGAACCGGGAAGATAGTCACACCCTGGTCGGCCAATTGATTGATTTTGGCAAACAGCTCTGAACGTTGGTCCGGAGGCCATGGGCGGCCGTCGGTAAGAAAAACGATATACTGGCGATTGCCCGTCTGGTTGGCCTCCAGGATATCGCTGGCCAGTCCCAGGGCTTTGCGGATATCGGTCAGGCGTTCCTCGGGTGCAGGGGTGGTTGGCTGCACAATAGCTGACTGAAGATCCCGCTTGCTGGCCGCGCCAGCGATCGTGGTCAGGCGTCCCTCGGCTGTCTCGCCGAGACCGCTGGGGTCGGTATGGAAGGAGATCACGCCGACCCGATCTCCATCTGTGGCAAGATCAATGAACATACGGGCCGCGCTATGGCGCAGGCCTTCCGGATCGTTGGGCGCGCGCGTGCCGCCGGCCCAACGATCGCTCATGCTACCCGAGTCGTCGACCAGTAACATGACATCGACGGGCCCGTCCGGGTCTTGCTGAGCGAGGGCAGGTTGAGGCAATCCCCACCAGACGGCGAGGAGAACGAGCAACAGCAATAGTCGCCTGGTCAGCATGTTCCTATCCTCCTGGCTGTCGCCGTCAGGGCCGATTTCTGCCCGAAGAACCCAAAAAACGCTTGTTGGCGACACACCAGTCAACATAAATACCAATTATACCAGATAATGGAGGGTCAAGACTGGACTGATCCAACACGTTTGTCCGACAAAAACCATACGCACCGGCCACAGACAGCCTGGCCTGCAGAAAATGGCTGTAACGCCAACAACGATTCGTCGTACTTATCCACGATGAAAGACGTAATCCACAATGACAGGGTTCCCCGATCGTGCAACTGCAACCCGGATGATTTGACAGTCGTTTCCAATGGCATTAAAATATGGACCAGTTCACTAGTGATACTTAATCTCAACAATGGAGAGCGGAATGAATGCTGCTGGCCGGAAAAAACCTTTTATCAATCTGCTATTTTTCACAAGCTTGATTGCCTTGCTGGTGGCAAGCTGTTCGACGCCGGCCGGAGGTTCAATTGCTTCCGCTCCCCAAAGCAGCGAAGATCATGAACACGTTTCTGGCGCGGCAATTGAAATGCTTACACTGCCAATCCTGGAGCCAGCGGCTCTGAATGGCGATCTTTTGCAGGTAGTAGCAACGACCAGTATCATCGGCGACGTCGTACATCACGTGGGTGGTGAAAACATTGAGCTGACCACGCTGATGAAGCCCGGCCAGGACCCCCACAGCTTCGAACCGGCAGCGCAGGACCTGACGACGGTTTCAGCAGCCGATGTCATCTTTGTCAACGGCTGGAACCTGGAAGAAGCCCTCGTCTCCAATCTGACGGCCATCGGCCAGGACATCCCGCAGGTTCCTGTCTCAGCCGGCATTGCGCCCCTGGCGTTCGGCCAGGATGACGATGTCCTCGCCCACAACACAGCCGATCCCCATGCATGGTTCAGTGTCGAAAACGTAAAGCAGTGGGTGAAAAATGTTCAACAGGCCTTGACTGCCCTGGATCCGGACAACACACAGGCCTTCGAAAGCAACGCCAGAGAGTATCTGCTCGAACTTGAAGACCTCGAGCGTTATGCCGAAGCGGAGCTGGCACATATCCCGACCGGAAACCGATTTTTGGTTACCAATCACGACTCCCTGGGCTACTTTGCCGATGAATATGGCTTTGAGATCCTGGGCACAGTCATTCCAGGTGCCAGCACCCTGGCTGAACCCTCTGCCAGAGACATGGTGGGACTGATCAAGGTCATGCAGGCCCATGGCATCTGCACCATCTTTTCCGACAGCACCAACAGCGACGCCCTGGCGAAAACAGTAGCGGCCGAGTTGACCGGCTGCGATGATGTCCAGGTCCTGCCACTCTACACAGGGGCGACCGGACCTGCAGGCAGCGGCGCCGACAGTTATATTGGCATGTTTCGGGCGAATGTTGAGACGATCGCCCGTGGTTTGCAGTAGCAGCGCGCTTTGCCGGCTGAGCGCCTGGCAGAATACACTTTCTATCCTATGGATGACCTGGTACGACCGAGAGCCTATCGGGGCACGGTGCATACACTTGATGCACCAACCCTGGAGATGCAAAACGTATATGTGGCCTATGCCGCCGGAGGCAATGGTGCCACCGTAAACAAGGCGGAGCAGTACGCGCTGCAAGCTGTCTCCTTCCAGGCAGAGGTGGGAGAACAGATCGCAGTGGTCGGTCCCAATGGCGCCGGAAAGAGTACTCTGTTCAAGCTCATTGTGGGCACCATCAAACCGAGCAGGGGAACGGTTCAGTTGTATGGCCACTCCCCCGACAAGCATATCTGCATCGCCTACGTGCCCCAACGGAGCCAGATCGACTGGTCCTTCCCTGCCACAGTGGAGGATGTGGTGATGATGGGACGCGTCGGACGAATCGGTCTTTTCCGGCGTCCAAAAAAACAGGATTGGGAACTCGTCCGCGCCAGCCTGGACCGTGTCAACGCCAACCATCTTGCCCGGAAGCAGATCGGTGAACTCTCAGGCGGCCAACAGCAGCGGGTTTTCATCGCCCGGGCCCTGGCCCAGGAAGCGGAGCTATTATTGCTGGACGAGCCGTTGTCCGGCCTGGATTTACCCAGTCAGCAGGCCATCTTCAAGGTCCTGGAGAGCCTGCGCCCCGATGGGGTGACCGTATTGCTTGCGACTCACGATCTGACTCTGGCGGCGGAACGCTTCGACCGGGTGATGTTGCTCAACAGGCGTCTGGTTGCTTTCGATCGGGGACCCTCCGTTCTTACAGCGGAAAACTTGCTGGCTGCCTACGGCGGCCACATGCACCGCATCGACGAAGAGGGCGCCATGCTGTTGGCGGACACCTGCTGCGATCACGATGAGCCTCATTAAGCAATGAGCGTCCACTTGCCGGCCACCGTCTTCTGGCCCTCCAACACTCTGACATTCTGATAATCTGACACTCTGACAATGCACTGGCTACTCGAACCCCTTCAATACGATTTTATCGTCCGGGCCATGCTCGCGGCGATCATCGTGGGCATCGTCTGCTCGGTATTGGGAACCTACGTGGTCCTGCGAGGCATGGCCTTTTTTGGCGATGCCCTTGCCCACACCATTCTTCCCGGCGTGGTGATCGCTTTTTTGATCGGCTGGCCCCTGGCCATCGGCGCCTTGATCTTTGGCATTCTGACCGCGTTGGGCATCGGCGTATTGACGGAGCGAGGCACACTCAAGGAGGATACGGCAATCGGCGTGATCTTTGCCGCACTGTTCGCGCTCGGGGTTGCCCTGTTATCGATGTCAGGCAATTACACGGTCGACCTGGCTCACTTTCTCTTCGGCAATCTGCTTGGCGTCTCGACCACCGATCTGCTGGTAATTGCCGGACTGAGCGCAATCGTGCTGGTCACTGTTATTCTCTTTTACAAGGAATTCCTGGTCATCTCCTTTGATCCGATCCTGGCCATCACCCTGCGACTTCCAAGTACACTCCTGCGCTACCTCCTGCTGGTACTGATTGCTATCACCATCGTGACTGCCTTGCAGGTAGTAGGCATCGCCCTGATGCTGGCCATGTTTGTCACGCCTGCGGCGGCGGCCTCCCTGCTGACGCGGCGCTTGCCAGCGATGATGGGGGTCGCTGCGTTCATCGGCGCCCTTTCCGGCATTCTTGGAGTCTATGCGTCCTATTATCTCAACATCGCTTCGGGTGCAGCAGTGGTATTGGTCGCCACGGCGATTTTCCTGATCGTATTCCTGTTTGCACCGCAACGGGGCTACATCTGGCGGTGGGCATAAAAAGGCGATCTTATGACCAGTCAGGCTGAACAACTGACCAATGCGTTGGCAGACAACGACTACCGGATAACCCATGCCCGGCAGGCGATCATCAAGTGTCTGGTGCAAAGTGGCGGCCATATCAGCGCCGACGGTCTGGCAACGTTGGTTCGGGCGGATGCGCCGCATGTGGGGCGTGCAACCGTCTTCCGCACGCTGGAATTGCTCAGCGAATTGGGCATGATTCGGCCGGTATACCAGGGAACGGGAGCAGCCCACTATGTGCTGATGGATCGGGGAAGTCACCACCACTTGATCTGCTGTCGCTGTCACCAGGTCATCGAATTCGACGATTGCCTGGAACATGAGATCACTCAGGCGCTCGGCCAACGGTTCAGGTTCCAGGTTCAGAGTCATCTGCTTGAAGTGTTTGGTCTCTGTGAGGCCTGCTGGCGAGCATGAACAATAAACTCTTTGAGCATGCCAAAGCCCTGTCTCAGCGACAGCGGGAAATGTTCGCGCTGCTGCTCATTCTGATCGTCGCCACCCTCTTTCGCAGCTGGAAACTGGACCTTTTCCCGCCGGGCCTGTTTGGCGATGAGGCTGTCAATGGCCTCGATGCCCTGGATGTGCTGGCTGGACGCCCGCAGGTCTTCTTTCCCGCCAACTATGGCCGGGAAGGGCTGCACATGTTGGTGCTTGCGCCGTTTATCCAGGTTTTTGGCCCAACGGCCCTTGCCCTGCGCCTTCCCTCCGTCATCGCTGGCGTGCTGACAGCCCTCGCCACCTATTGGTTGGGGCGTGAACTCTTTGCCCGCACCCGCTGGCGGGGTGTCCTGGTGCCTCTCCTGGCCGCCCTGTTTCTCAGCACAAGCTACTGGCACGTCCATTTCAGCCGTTTTGGCATCCGTGGCGTGTTCACCCCTCTGATGGCTGCCCTGGCCTTCGCTGCGTTCTGGCGTGGCGCCAACCAGATCGGCGCCAGGACAGGGCATCCTTATCTCTGGTTTCCGCTGGCAGGTGTGTTCCTTGGATCAGGTGCCCACTTCTACACCGCCAGCCGGCTGGTTCCGATTTTCCTCGGACTATTTCTTTTGGCACAATGGGTACTGGTTTGGCTGATCGATCGCGCCAGCCATCGACAACCAAGCCATCCGCCGCTGCTCAGGAACGCTTTTTGGCCATTGGTCGCCATGTACGGAGTGGCGGCGATAGTATTCGCCCCTCTGGGACTTTTCTTCCTGCGCAACCCCGGTAGTCTAACCCAGCGGGCTGGCGCGGTCTCCCTGTTCAACCCCGAAATCAGCGCTGGTGACCCGCTGGGGCTCATGTGGCAGGCGATCAGCGCCAACTTCCTGCAGTTTTTCATCCCCGGAGCAGGCGATCAGGCCATCTTCTATAACCTGCCAGGCCGTCCTGTGTTTGACCTGGTAACAGCCTTCCTGCTCGGCGCGGGAATCCTGATCTGCCTCTGGGCCGTATGGCGGGGATCGTCGCCCAATCTCTTTCTGCTAATGTGGTTTCCATTGATGATGGTGCCCACTTTTCTGGCGGTGGACCGATTCCCCACCCTGCCCCGAGCGCTGGCAGTGATGCCCGGTATCTTTTTCTTCCCGGCCCTGGCGCTGGGAGAATTCCTGCGCCAGGGCCGCCAATCAGGCCAACGAGCCTGGCTTGGCCGGTTGGCCGCTATTCTGCTGGTGCTCGCGGTGGTTTGGCATGCCAGCCTGACCTGGAGAGACTACTTTTTTCGCTGGGGTCCCTCCCCGGAAACCTTTGATTCCTTCGAGGGAGATGTGGCTGAGACTGCACAATGGTTGGAGACACGGCCGGATGCTGAGGTCTATCTGTCAACCGACATCTACCGTCACCCCACGTTTGTGTTCCTCCATGAACAGGTGCCGCTCACCGAGTTCCTGACCTACACCAATCCACAGGTCCACCAGTTCGACGGCCGCAACAGTCTCCCGTTACCATCGCAGGATCAGGAAGCCACCTACCTGTTTACCCACAATGCCGGGCCGGACCAGACCTTGAATCTGTTGCCAGGTTGGCAAGGTTTTTCAAGCATGGAGTCGACACCCGGCCCCGGTCAGCCTGCTCTGCAGATAGCGCGATTGGCACCGGCGACAGCGGCGACCGACCCACCAGCAGGTCTCAGCGACGACGCCCTCTTCCCTGTGGATATCGCCTTTTCTCCGGCTTTGCGGCTGGCTGGTGTTTGGCAGGAGCAGACGAAAGAAGACGAAACGACGCTCTTCCTGCTCTGGGATGTGGCAGGCCCCCTGCCGGGCCAGTATCATGGTTTACAGGTTCAGGTGGGATTACAATCGTTGGGCGAAGTGGAGCAATTGACTCAGGCCAGCAGCGAACTGACCTACCGGCCAACCGAGTGGGCAGCTGACGGTCAGGTTTTGTCCTGGTCGCGTGTGCCGCTGCCCCCGGAGATTCCTGAGGGAACGCAGTGGGTAATCAGGGTAGTTGATCGGGCAACCGGTGTTCCCCTTCAGCCGGAAGGGGCTGACAAGGAGGGTTGGGTGCTGCTTCCACCTGGCTTCTAATGTGTTGCCACTGCCGGGTCAATCCCTCTTCCAGGCTGAGTTGGGCCTGAAAGCCCAGGTGTTGCCTGGCCTGGGCTGTGTCGGCCCACGTATCCCGCACGTCCCCGGGCTGGTGGGCCAGGTAGCGCACATGTAACTCCTGACCGGTGATCTGGGCCACCAGGGATAAGACCTCGCGGATAGATGCCCGCGAACCGCCGGCAATGTTGAAGCGCCGGCCCCGTCCGTCAGCAGAATCACGCCCGGAGTGAAACAAGTCTGCGGCCAGCCGAAATGCCCTGACGACGTCGCCGACATAGGTGAAGTCGCGGGTCTGGG
The DNA here is from genome assembly GCA_034717495.1 of Chloroflexota bacterium. Classification (NCBI taxonomy): domain Bacteria; kingdom Bacillati; phylum Chloroflexota; species Chloroflexota bacterium. The sequence continues at coordinate 21,684 of JAYELL010000084.1, forward strand.
TGCCATCGCCGTAAATGGTGATCTCCTGCCCAACCCTTTGAGCAGTAAGGAAGCGCTGGAAGGCCATATCGGGACGCTGGCGAGGTCCATAGACCGTAAACAGGCGTAGCGAGACGGTGGGCAGACCGTGGACCGCCGAATAGAGTCCACACAGGTGCTCAGCCGCCAACTTGGTGACCCCATAGGGACTCACCGGCGCAGGCACCATATCCTCCTGCAACGGCATCGTGGGAAGGTTGCCGTAAAGAGACGAAGAAGAGGCGTAAACCACAGGGACGCCACCTGCCTCAAGGGAACTCTCGAGCAGGCGCTGAGTTGCCAGGATGTTGTTACGTGCGTAGACCTCAAACTGTTGGCCCCAACTTCCCCGGACCCCTGGCTGCCCCGCCAGATGATAGACCAGATTTACTTCCTTGAAAATGGCAGGCAGATCGGCCTGCAACAGATCGGCCTCGATGAAACGAAAACGGGGTGACGCCAGGGCGTCCGCCAGGTTGGCCCCCTTGACCTTTCGATCATAATAATCGGTAAAGCTGTCCAGGCCGATGACCTGATGCCCATCTGCGAGCAAGGCGTCACAGAGATTGGAGCCGATAAAGCCGGCCGCACCGGTCACCAAAACCGGTTGATTGATTTCGTCCATTGTCAAAGATTCCCTATCCATATTTCAGATTTGATCTCCCTTTCGAACCTGGACAAGCCAGATAAACGCTGATTACGCAGACCTCCGGTGCTGATCTTATCCGATGTCTGATCAGCGTTTATCTGCGTTGATCCCTTCGGCTACGCTCAGGACAGCGCAGCGGTCATGCTTTTTTTTCAGGTTACGTCGAGGCCTCGGGCTCCGGTCCCAGGCGCTCGCGAACAACGTAGATAGGTTTGTCCTGGGACTCGAAGTAGGTGCGCGTGATCATCTCGGCCAACAGCCCCATGCTGACCATCTGCACACCCAGGATCACCAACATTACCGCCAGTAGCAGGAGGGGACGGTCGCCAATGTCCTGCTCCAGTGCAAACTTGGCGAATGTCAGGTACAGCCCTATCAGAAACCCCAGACCGAAGGATATCAAGCCCAGGCCGCCAAAAACATGCAACGGCCTGGTGGAGTAACCCAGGAAGAAGCGCACAGCGATCAGGTCGAGGAAGACCCGAAAGGTACGGCTGATACCGTACTTGCTTGTCCCGTGAAGCCGGGCGCGGTCGTTCACCGGTACTTCGGCCACCACCACGCCCATCCAACTGGCCAGCGCCGGGATAAAACGGTGCAATTCGCCGTACAGGTTGATGCCCTTGACTACCTCGTTGCTGTAAGCCTTCAGGGAGCAGCCGTAGTCGTGCAAAACGACGTCCGTTGCATCGGAGATCATCCGGTTTGCGATGATGGAAGGCAGGCGGCGGGTCAGAAAGGGTTCTTTTCGGTCAACGCGCCAACCGCTGACGATATCATAGCCTTCAGCCATCTTGTCCAGCAGCTTGGAAATGTCTTGTGGATCGTTCTGAAGATCGGCATCGCTGGTGATGACGATGTCCCCTCGCGCGGCGTCGAAACCGGCAGCGAAACCGGCTGATTGTCCAAAATTGCGGCGAAAGCGTATGATTTGCCAGCGAGGATCGCGCTCATGAATATCCCGTAGCAGCGAAAAACTGTTGTCAGTGCTGCCATCATCGATCACGATCACCTCGTAGGGCCGGCCGATTTGGGTCAAGGCCGCGGTCAACTCGTCATACAGAGGCTGGACATTATCCGCTTCATTGTAAAGGGGAATTACGATTGAGAGTTCCGGATTCATCTTGTTTTTTACGTCGTTCCTCGAACCCGCCGCAGTCCTTGGGTCAGGTAGAGAATCCCGCCTATCAACCCGGTGCCTACGGTGATGACGTAGACGCCCAGGGAAAGGGCCAGGGCACTCGATTTGGGTACGCCGATACTGCTAAGCAAGGCAACATAGGTCAACTCGCGCACGCCAAGGCCACCAAATGCTGGCAGCAACAGCGCTACGGAGGTCAACGGCACAAAAACCAGGTAGGCCGTCAGCGACAGATGCAGGTCCAATCCCTGCGCGATGGCCATGTTCCAGCCGATCAGAAGCAGGTTAAAAACCAGGGAAATCAGCAGGACCTTAGCAATGCCGGCCGGCGTGTAGTGCGTCAGGGCAGAGGAGATGGTCGGAAGCCCCGACTTTTGTACGACCCGACCAAAGAGATCCTCTCGCTCCTGCCAACGCTGCCACCAGGGGCGAGTTAGAGCCCAGGCTGCCACCAGGCCGCCGAAAAACAGGGTGCCAATTACAATCAGTACCTGGGGCGGAGCGACGGCTGGCTGCAACAGACCCGCGGTCAAGCCCATTGCCAGTAACACCATCAACCCCATATAACGATCGACCAGCACGCTGTTCAATACCGGTCCGGGCTGGTGGGTATCCTGGGAAAGCTCCACAACCCGCACTGCGTCTCCCCCGAAGCCGGTCGGCAAGATGACGTTGAAGAATCCTCCCACGAAATACCACATCGTCAACTCATTGAGAGGGCGGTGTACCCCCAGATCGTTCAACAGGACCTGCCATCGGGCGGCTCGAACGACGACACCCAACAGAAACAGCGCGAATGCGACGCCGAGCCATGCCAGATCCATGCGGGATAACGCATCTTTTAACTCGTGCCACCCAATCTGGCGCAGGACAATAGTCAGGAAAGCAATGCTGATCGCCACCTGAACGACGCCACGGATGTGTTTTCGACTAATGGGCAGGCGCCCCGGCTTATCATCGGGAGTCATGCTTGTAGTGTACTGCAAAGTGAAGAGGAATACCAGAATCCACCGAAGCGCGGAAGGTGCCTCACAACTTGCACAGCTTAAAAGAGCCCATCCAGACCAAGAACCGGCAGTAACAGAGCATCGGACCCATCATCCAACAGCAGCCGTTCCCCGGTGGAGGGCCGATAGAGGCCCAAATGAATTGTGTAATCACCAGAAGGAGCGTCGGGCGGGATCGACAGGCGATGTCTGTCAGGGACGATGTCAGCAACCCGCCACCGAGAGGTGGGATAGCCGGCCATGTCTGGTGGGGCATCATGCTGCCCCACCAACCTGCCCTGGTCGTCGACCACGTGAACGAAGACGGTGTAATCGGTATCGATCTCTTGCTGAGTTCGCCAGTAAAGGGTAACCTCCAGACCTTCGCCTGAACGTATCCTGCGCGGGCTGATGTCGTATCCGAGCAACTGTATTCCGTTGATCCAATCACGCTCGGTGGAGTAAATACCTCGGGGCAGCTCGAATTCGCTCGCTGGCTCAATGGGCACAGGCATTTCACCGACATCAGTTCGAAAGCTCATCAATTCCACCAGAGTATCTTCGTCGGCAAGCCGGTAACGGGCGGTGGGTTCGTCAAGGATCTCCGCTTTCAGACGCGCACTCACATCCCATGCTTCCTTATCCGTTAAGACAGCCACAGCCACGCTGTATTCGTCGTATTGTGCCGTCCACCAGGGCATGTTCCGCATCGGTACGGTGACTGTATCGGTTACCGGCCATCTCGATGTAGGATACCAGAACTGGAGGCCTGGTTCCCAACGATAATCAGGTCCGCCCACGACCTCCCCGTTCGCATCCAGCAGGTAGAGCGCGATTTGATAGTTCTCCTCCAACGGTTCCAGCGTTTGCCAATAGAGATCGAACTGGAGCGGGGTCTGGGGCATCTCAGTACGCCGAGCGGCACTGACATCGAATCCGATCAGGCGCAACACATCGCCGAAGACGATGTCTACAGGATACTCAGGCTGCACCTGGGGGTTCCCCCGGTCATCCAACGGGATCCGGGCGAAGCCAAAGAAGTCATCGGTCAGGTTGAGATCGGAAGATTTCCCTCTTTCCAGTAACAAATACCCATCCTCCGCATGCACCAGACCGAACTCATCGCCGTTGAGAATCTTTCTGGTTATTCCATACAGGCCTCCGCCAACATTTTCGAAGTCGGCCAGATCCACAAATATGACATCGGCACCGTCGATGTAAGGATAACGAAACAGGGTTTCACGGCCGCTCACCTGAGGATTCAAATAGCGCTCGGCCGACACCGCTACATCGACCGGTATCTCATTAGCAATCCTGTTGCCCAATCGATCGTGCTCGGTAACCTGATAGGGTTCAAACGCCCGAGCCAACGGTGTATAGCCGTGATAATATTGGTAATAGGCCGTCGATACCAACACGACAAAGACCAAGAGCAACGCCACTGAGCGCTTTGAAAGTCTTGACCGTTTTGCCGCCATCCCCGCCAGCCAGGCAGTTCCCAAAATAGCTGAAATCATCACACCGGGCACCAGAGGGGCCGTGTAGTGATACTTTTGCACGAAATGCATCGGCTCGTGGTCGCTCAACAGGTTGATCGCCAGGTCGGGAAAGGAAAAGGCCATGGTCAGGGGGTTAAGGAAGGAAAGAAAGGCAACCGGCGTGTAGAGATCGATCAGGTAGTCGATGTTGCGTGCGGAAAACGCCTTTGCCAGGAGCCCCTCAATTGAACCTGACCCAGCTGCTTCGCTCGGGGTATCGCTGATCAAGTGTTGAAAGTAACTCAGATAGGGTGAACCACCTCCTTCAAATGAAGGAATGATCACGAAGACTGCCGCGAAAAACCAGATGATTGCCACCATCGATAGGGCCAGGCCATGGCGCGCCGCGAGCATCGCAAGAAACGACCGCTGGGAGGATTCGGAATCAATTTGAGCGGAGGATCCAGAAAGACTGCTTTGCCGCATGCCCTGGATGATGAAAAAGAGGCCAATTACAAAGACTGTGAGGGGAATCTCCTCCTTGGTGGCCATGGCGAGTATGGCGAACACCCATAACAGCCACCAACGGCCCGCCTGGCCGTAATAGAAGGCAAAGAGCAGCAGTGGAGCAGCCAATGCCACGGCATGGAATTCCCAGAGATTGGCTGCCTGCAGTCCGGGAAAGAGCAGATAGACGGCCGCAAAGGCGATGCCAGCGACCCGGCTTTCGAGATGATCACGGGCAAGCCAATAGACAGGCCAGGCCCCCAGGGCAAGGATCACCGTCTGAAGAACCAGCAGGGTCTCCGGCTTCTGCCACAGTGCATAGATGGGCGCAATGAGGAAGTAGATCGGCTCGACATGCATAGCGAGCCGACTGTCAGTAGCCAGAGACAGTTCAACGCCCCGCCAGTTGGTGAAAAAAAGTGGACGACCACGCACCGTGTTCCAGAAAGCCTGGTTCACATTTCCCAGATCGTAGGCCTGACTGTGATGCGACTGATGTCGGGTTACCGACAACCAGATGAACAATGCGCTATAAGTCAGAATCAGCAACCACACTACAGCACGGGCCACTGCGGGATCGACCTCAAAACGGCGCTTCATCCTGTTTGCTTCAATCCTCTCCGGTCATCATTCTACCCTGACCGGACCTATTGCTCGGTTCCCTCAACAAGGGCAACACGATAGTGCTCATCCCGAAACAGTTCAATCAGACCGGGACATCCGTCCGGGACCTGGCTATGTTCAAGAACCACATGGGTGATCCCGTGGCGCCCGGCCAGATCACCAAGCTTTTCGCAACTCGGCTGCTGGTAGAAGTCGTCGGCGGAAACAATCCGCTTCTGCCATTCGACAACTTCTACATCCTTGTAGGGATGGGATTTCCAGGTAATGAACTGAGGCGCTCCGGTCTCCAGCCGGAACTCCATGATATTCGTTGGGGTCAGGTAAAGCTGACCCGGGGCCCTCGTGCTATGCACGTATTCCAACATGGGGATTCGAACATTCGCGCGGCGCTCCTGGAAACCGTCGCGCGTGGCCACGCTGCCCCGGTACACCAGCAAAACCAGCCACAGCAAGCTAAGCGCGATGATTATCCACTCAAAACGTGCCACGAACCTCGGAAAGCGCTGGAAGAGGATAGCTATCAACCACGCCACGATCATCGCACTGGAGAGAGGTACCAACAGGGCCGAGATTCGCCAGGGAGCGATGAAGGCCAGGCTATCGCTTCCGGTCAACACCTGCGCCACCGTGCCCAGAACGGCAACCGAAGAGGCCAGCAGCATGATGGGAAAAAGACGAGAGCGACGCACCAGCACCAATGCAACGACCACGACAGCCAATTTGACCAGCACGGTATTGTCGAACCAAATGGCTGGCAGGGAATGATGAGGGATGCGGAAGTTGACGATGATGTCCTGGGCCTGCTGCCACACCTTCGGAGACGTCGGCGCGAAGAGCACACTGCTGTAGATCACGGCGGGTGCCACCACCGCCAGAGAGAGCAGGCCAGTGATCAAGGCGGGGCGTATTGCATTCCGCAGCCCGCGCCCCGCACGCCAGCCATCAACCAGGATGATGAGCATATAAGAGAGGGTCAGCGTCGCCGATGTGGGGAGATATGCTGAATGAAACACGCTCGCCAGGGCTGCCAGCACGACTGCCCAATAGCTGCGGCCAATCAGAAAGAGATAGATAGAGGCGACAAGCAATACCCCAAAGGTACTGGGCTGAAAAATGGGATTTAACAGATATTGGCCGGCTACTCCCGCGTGCAGAAGCCATCCCAAGGTAGCATCCTTTACCTCAGTGATATCCAGTACCTCATAGGAAAAGGGAGGCAGCAGCCTGGCATGCAGGGCAATGATCACGACAGCGAAGAGGATCAACCCGGCACGCGTCTGCTTCAACGGGAAGACCTCGCCAGCGATGCCGGCGATGCTGGCCAGGTAGACACCCAGAAGCAGCGCGTGGTAGAGGTAAAAAATGAAGAGAGGCAGGATGCTACTGGTCAGACGCACCAACCAGCTGAATGCTGGAAGGGGATCCAGGGTGTTGGCCAGCCAATCCTCACCCAGGTAACCGAAGCCTGCGCCGGCCAAACCGTGAAGGAACTTGGTGTTCTGGTTTCCAGAAAAGAGGGGCCATTGGGTATAGGCAAGGCCGAAAGCTGCTGCCCAGAAGAGAAAAAGGACAAGCAGCGGCAACCAGCGCCTGTTGAAATCCAAAGTCTTCTCGTTTTTTTCGTTCGTCATGTCACATCATGGTGTCGACAGGCTCAAGAGTAGGCCCGGCATCAAATTGATCCCTGCATCAGCAAGGAGAACTTTGCGGCCTATCATCATTCCTCAGACCTTCGAGTCATCATATCGTATGCGTCCTTATTCGCCCAGACTCGCCAGAAGAAGGCGCTCGTCGGGCACCAGCTGGCCTGCCACACTGAGGGGAAGCCGCTGACCATCGGGCAGGTAGGCGCCGACGAAGACGCGGTAGACAGAAGATGTCTCATCGCCCGGAAGAAGGGGAAGTCGTATCCTGTGCCGAAGAAGCGTATCGGTCGGCCAAACAGCTTCAACCTGATTGGGCATGGCGCCCAGTATGCCGTCCCGCTGGGACACAATCGTATCGTTTTCATCCACCACGTGCACAAAATACTTGATGCCCTCGGGCGGCGACCCCAGGTTCTGCCAGAGCAGTTCCAGATCGAAATGATCTCCCTCAACATCCATGCGATGGCCCAGGAATCGCACAGCATCGCCGAAGAGAATCGTTTCGCCCGGGGGATCGATCTCCAGGTCGGTGACTTGATGCCGGCGGGCAGGCAGAATGTCAACCGTGTCAAGCGCAAAGGGCTCTCCCGCCACAGGCGCTATCTCCAACCGATACCTGCCAGCCAGCAATCCAACCGGGGGATGAAGCATCAATGTTTGAGCGATCGCCGGTTGTTCCAACCAGCCGCTCACAATGGCACTCTTTTCATCAAGCGCGGGCGCGACAGCCGTGGCCCAGACATCACCCGCCACATCCTTCATCCAGATCGAGATTGAAGGCAACCCGGCAGCGCCTCGCGACAGATGCCCGGCGTCCCAGAAAAGAGTCACCGGCAGACCCGATGCCGGATCATGCTCCCCAACGGTCCAGCCGGTGAGGGTCAGGCCAGGTGCCAATTCGCGCACGGTCGTGTGCTCGAATGGTTTGGGCCAGGAATAGACCTCCGCCAATGGTACGCTTCCGTTTGAGCTGGTCATGATCGGCTTTCCCAACAGCGCCAAAACGCTGCCATCGAGCCTGTCGCGTTGCATCTGATTGACGTAGGTGACCACGAAATCTACATCTTTGGCGTACAGATCTGCCGCCGTGGGCAGATCGTAGTACGAGTCATAGCTCTCGCCATCGAAAAAGGCGCCGAACACATTGCGTCCATACCAGGAAGCCACCCGTTTATCTGCAGCGTTATCCTGTTGATTCAGGAAATCGGCCGCCTCCTCCAGGCCCTCGCCCCAGCCGACCACCATGGTTTTTTCGGCTGTGCGGATACCGCCGACCAGCGGATTGTAAGCAGTCAGGTAAGTGGGCAGATTTACCAGGGCCGACCAGGCCTGGCCTGCTATCAGAGCGACTCCCAACGCCACCGCCAGCCAACAGTGTCCATTGTTGAAATTGGCTGGTCGGCCCTTCTCACCCGACTTTGTCGGAAAGAGTCGCATCAGCCAGACAATCGCGGCGGTCCCTCCCCAGGCCGCCAAAATATCCAACGATGGGAAAACGGGCAATAGATAGCGATCGAATTTTTTGTCGCCAAAGCTAAGTATGGTGCCGAACCAGAGCACATACAGTGCAAGCCCGGCCATTGTGGTCCTCTCGAAACCCTGCATCCCGCGGCTCTGATCGGGGGATATGGAATCCGCAGCCTCGCCAGATCCCGGGCGCAACCATCCAATCACGCCCACCACCAGAGCGAGTAGCAGACCAATGGCAGTGACCACAGTTGTTCGCAGCAAGAGCGCGGCTGGATAGAAAAGATAGCCGGGGTCTGCCACCGGTTGGCCCAACCAGAAGTTCCCCAGTTCGTGGCCAACACCACCATAGGTGGTCATCAGCGATACCACACGGTCGGTGGTTGCCAGCGGCGCTATCCACAACGATGGCCAACCCGCAATGATGACAAGGAGTGTGGGCAGCCCCACTGCCACCAGGTCAATAGCAGCCTCGCCCAACCAGGTTGTTGCCGGCTGTTTGGATCGGCTGCGCCAAAAGAGGATCCAACCCAGCATCAGAGGACCCAGCACCAGCGCCGGTGACTTGGTCAGAATTGCCAATCCCATAGCCAAGCCACTGAACAGGTGATAGCGGCGTTTGCCTGTTCGTGTTGCCACCAGCAGGGCCACCCACGCGATTGTCATGAAGGTAGTCAACAAGGCATCCATCTGCAGCACCCGGCCGTGGCTCAGAAGAAAAGGGTCAAATACGATGAACGCAGCAGCCAGAATAGCTACCCACTCGCGCATGAGCTTGCGCGAAAGCAGATAGATGAGAACAACCCCCAGCGAGGTTAACAGGGCCACCGGCAGGCGTAGCCACGGAAGAAAATCGAGGCGCACGGGATCGTCCAGCAGCATCTGGGCTGCATCTCGCAAAGTATCCGCTCCGGCTGGCGGGGCAATGAGCCCTTTTGCGACCAGACCAGCCATGCCCGCCCAACTGGTGGTGACACCAGGATGACCGCTAACGTTGGTCGCGGCCCAATCCTGATCTTCCATAGCCTGGAGAAATATTGCCGAGTGCACAGACCACACCGACTCATCCGGGGTCAGAAAACCATCCAGATGGGGCAAGCGCAAAAGAAGGCTGGCGACGAAGATCAGCAGCGCAACAAGTGCCACAGTGATGCGACTCATGACACCCATGATACACGCAACGGACGGAAAGGTGAATTGCGGGGATTAGGCTCGGAGAAAATGGATTTGAAAGCTTGGCCGGTCTGAAGTAAAATGGGTGATACCTGGTCGCCATTGGCCTCCCTGTGGCGCCCTTTGCAACAAATGTAAGGAGAGACATGCTCGATCAACTCAAAGAAGAACTGTATCAATTGCACCTTGAACTTCCCAAAAACGACCTGGTGAAGTGGACTGGTGGCAATGTCAGCGCCCGGGACCCGGAGTCTGGTTTCGTGGTGATCAAGCCCAGCGGTATCCGATACGAACACTTGCAGCCGCAAGATCACGTTGTCCTTGACCTGGAGGGTGATGTGATCGAAGGCAGGCTGAAACCTTCTTCCGACACGGCGAGCCATCTGTATATCTATCGCCACCGTCCAGACGTCAACGGGGTGGTTCACACCCACTCCCCCTACGCTACCGCTTTCGCCGCTGTAGGCAAACCGATCCCATGTTGCCTGACTGCCATTGCCGACGAGTTTGGCGGGCCGATTCCCTGTGCTGGATTTGCCTTGATCGGTAGTGAGGATATCGGCAGGCAGGTTCTCGACAACATTGGCACATCCCAGGCTGTTTTATTGCAGCAACATGGTGTCTTCACTATCGGAAAAACTGCTGAATCAGCGGTCAAAGCTGCTGTGATGACCGAAGATGTTGCCAAAGCAGTCTGGTTGGCCATGCAATTGGGTCAGGTCAGAGAAATAGCGCCTAAGGATGTCGCCAGGCTGCACGACCGTTACACCAATGTCTACGGACAGTAGCCTATGGCGACACGGAAACCATCAAAGCATCAGTTTTGATCGTCAACACATCGAAGATTCTTCTGCAGCACCTGTTCAAAACCCTTGTCGTGGGCGAGGTCTTTCCAGATTGACCTGGCGCGTGGCACCTGTTTCAGATTGTGCACCGATCAATGATTTTCGAATACTCCAAATCGCACAGTCTATGGTATAATATGGCCTATAGGCGCTTGGGCCCCGGGTGCTCAAGCTAGATGTCGGTTATAACCCGATCGTATCGCGTCCCTCAGTTGCGATCGCCGGGTTGTAGTTTTCCTTTTTCCTACCTTAACTGAATCGAAATTGCACAGGAGGCAGAAATGGATTCTCAGAGCTGGCTAGCCATGAACTGGCAGCCCCTTCTCATCGGTGGAGTGATCGGCCTGATCCTGGGTTGGTTGTTCACCTGGCTTTCTTACCGCGGCCGCGTCAGCGACCTGGAGGCCCAGGTGAGTTCGCTCAACAGCAAGCTACGCAACGCTGAAAAAGACCTTTCCGAAGCCCAGCGCCAGGCCAAGGTCCTTGAAGGCAACGTAAACGACGCAGAAATCACGGCGTCGGAAGCACGGGCCGAGCTCGTGGCCACCCAGAGAGACATGCAATCGTTGACGGTAGAACATGAAGAGGTCCAGGCAGAAGCCGCGAACCTGAGGTCCCAGTACAGCGAGTTGCAGGACAACTCTGTTCTGCTTATTTCCCAGCAGGACGCGATGGAAGGGGAACGATCGACGATCGACGATCAGATAGCAGAAACGCTGGCCGAGACAGAAACCCTCAAGGCCAATCTGGAGGAAACGTCGGTCGAACTGGCACTATGCAGGGAAGAAAATGTTGTCAGCAAGGAAACCCTGGACAACAAGGAGATTGCTCTCAACGAAGCATACCTGCGTGCCGCCAATCTCCAGCGCGAGGTGATGGAGCAACAACGCCTCCTGGCAAGCACCGAGAGCGAATTGAGAGAACTACGCAGCAACGTATCCGTCCTGACAAGCCTCAATGCCGATTTGGAGTCCAATCTGGAGAACGCTCGGGGCGAAGTGGCTGGTGAACTGGCACTGCTCACCTCCACCATGTTGCGCATGAAGGAAGATGAGCTAGCAGACGCCAATGTACGCATCGCCGCCTTGACCAGCGAACTTGAGATGCTAACAGGCAACCCCAGCACCTCGGAGTGAGGACAGCCATGGAAACTCCCCCAGAAATCAAGAACAGCGATCTACGCTCCAAAGCCTCCGACGTCATTGTCGACCGCACGACGATGCGCAAGAGCTTAAGCGTGTTGACATCGGTCGGTGCGGACCTTTCGGTCGCCCTGGATAGGTGTAACGAGGAGAACGAGGCGCTACGGGAGCTTGTTTTAGCCTTGCCGCCAGAGATCGTGGAGGCGGCCAAGGCCGGCACCGACTTTCCTGACTATGCTGCGCTTCGTGCCCAGGTGGAACAGGCCGAGGCTGAACGAGCCGCTATCGAGTTGATGCTGAGCGAACGGGAACACAAAGTCCACGATCTGGAAATCCAGGCGGCTGATCTCGGCGAAGCCGAAACCAAAGCCGAAACTGAAGCTGAGACGCTATCAGGCCAGGTCAATCACCTACAGGCTGATCTGGAGGCCGCTGTCTCCGAAAAGAATCAGGTACTGGAACAGCTGGATGCGCGTGAGGCAAAGCTGGTGGAAATCAACAGCCGGCTCGATAGCCTGAATGAGCAGCTTCGAGAAATCGTGGCCGACGAAACCCTTGAGCCCGAGCAGATCACCGAGGACGATGTCGAGGATACGAGAAGTGCGGAACCGGTCAGCGATGAAGCAGAGGCACCAGCGGAGCTTGCCGGCGTTACTGTGTTGGCCGCGACTGTGTCGGAGGCCGTTTCCAGATGCCAGGAGAAGGTAGTTGAACTGGAAAACGCCAGCGCACAGATCGAGGCCACCCAGACAGACGTGGCGACCCTTCAAACCCAATTGGATGCAACACTCTTGGAGAAAGAGCAGATTCAGCTCCAGCTCGACGAGCGGGAAGCTGAACTGGATGCGTTGAATAGCCAATTTGATAGCTTCGAGCAACAGTTGCGCGCGGTGCTGCCTGAAGATGCCTTCGTCGTGGAAGATGAAGCTGAGGAGCCAGCAGCGGAAGAAGGTGAGGTTGAAGAGATAATAACGGAAGGTGATGGCGAGGAAATGGACGAGGTCGAACCGAGTCCGCCATCCAAGACCACAGCTGTGGCTGCTGGCCTTGCCGCCGCCCTGGCTGCCAACCAGAAGAGCATCGACGAACTCGAGGCCGGTCTGCAGGAAAAGGACGCTGCTGTTGCCGACCTGCAGGCCCAGCTGGACGACCTTCTTTTGGAAAAATCCGCCGTCAAAACCCAGCTCGACGAGCGGGAAGCTGAACTCGGCGATCTGGATGAGGCCAAACAGCAGATTGCTGACCAGTCGGACCAACTGCAGGCCCTGACTGCCAGAACGGCTGAACTGGAAGGAAATCTCCAGGAAAAGGAAGCAGGCGAAGTAGACCTGCAGAGTCAGCTGGATAGCGCGCTTTCAGAGAAGGCTCAACTGGAAGCAGAGCTTGACGAGCGAGAAGCTGAGTTAAACGATCTGGGCAACCAGATCGACAGCTTCCAGGAAGAGCTGCAGGCCATTCTGCCCGAGGATGCTTTCCCTGCCGAGGATGAGGTTGGTGAAGAGGCCGAAACAGCAGCTCCAAGCAGAACCGCTGTGTTGGCTACGGGCACTACGGCTGCCCTGGCTGCCAATCAAAAGCGTTCCTCTGAGCTGGCCGAGGCCAGCGCTCAGGTTACCTCCCTGAGCGAACAACTGGACTCTCTGACCATCGAACTGGCCCTTCTCCAGGATAGTATCCAGGAGAAGGATGCAGCTATGGCAGACCTTCAGGCCCAGCTGGACGGCTACACTGCTGAAAAGACGGAACTGGAAACCCAGCTGGCCGATCAGAAGGCAGGAGCGGAAGCTGCCCTTCAGGAGAAGCAGGATGCAATTGCTGAGCTGCAATCCCAACTGGACAGCGCGGTCGAGGAAAAGGCTGAACTTCAGGCCCAACTCGGGGAACAAAGCGCCGAGTTGGACAAGTTGAATGCCGAGATCGACAGCCTGGAAGAATCGCTTCAAACGATCATCCCCGAGGACGCGTTGGCTGAGGCCGAGGATTCCGATCTGCCCAAAACGGTTCTGCTATCTACGGGGATAGCTGCTGCCCTGGCCAGCAACAAGAAGCAGTCGGATGAATTGAACGAAGCGACTACCCAACTCGCTTCCCTTCAGGAACAGCTTGACGGCCTCACCGCCGAGAAGGTTGGCACAGAGGAAAGCCTGGCGGAATGCACCGGCGATGTGGAACGCTTGACTGCCGAGTTAACCGAGTTTCAAACGAAGGCAATAGAATCTGAGCCTTACGAAAGGGCTGCCAGCGTAGCAGCCTCCCTCGCCGATTTGCCACCGGTCAAGACGAGTGCCGCCAGTGCAGCGCTGGTCGCAGGTTTGGATCCCCTCTTTACGGGCAAACTCCAACAACTGACACTGGTACAGAATATTGGCACTAAACGCCAGCAACTTCTCTACAACGCCGGCGTCGGTACCTTCTGGGAGCTGGCCCATGTTCCCGACCAGGAATTGGCAGCGATCTTACAGCTAAGTGATACGCAGGCTGAGCAGTTTGACTTTACGGCAATCCGCTTCAGCGCCGACCAACTGGCCAGGGAGACGGACACGGTTGGCCATATCTGGGAAGGGCGACGAGTCGATGACTTCGACGCCATTTCCGGTATCGGCGATAAGTTCGAACAGCGTCTTTACGAAGCTGGTATATGCACCTTTGAACATCTCGCCAATGCAACAGAGGAACAATTGGCCGAGATAGTCCGGGCACCGAAGATGCAGCATCCTGACTTTGGCGAGTGGATTGCGGAGGCCGCCGTGCTGGCCGAGGCAAGCGAAGTCGATGTCGAGCTGCTGCGAGCCGCAGAGATCGTCGAAATCGAGATAACAATCGACGATGAAATCGTCTCGGTTGAGGTAGAACCGGTCGCAACGATCATCGAAATCGATGTTGAAGATGATGAAAACTCCGAGGATGACGACATAAAGTCTTAAGGGAGCCACATTCGGCACTCGAAGAGGCCCCGCATGAATGGACTCGCACACCGGCAAACTCCGGTGTGCGAGTTTTTATTTCTGCCATTTCTGAACATGGCGGTAGTGAAAACAAACGCCCCTGAAGTGTCCCGCAGCTCGGGCTACACTCAGGGGCTTCTCTTTTCTCCAGGGCAGACGGCCTTCCAGCTGCCTGCCCTGTCATAGTTATCTGAACGTTACATATCTATGGGACATCAGCACAGATTGCATAGGCTGTCACAGCCCAACCGTCACAGTCGCAGCCACAAGCGCCCGCCCGCTGAATGCGAGTGTACCAGGCATCAGCACTTACGTACCAGGACGTATCGGACACAGGATAACTGTCCTGAAGCGTCAGTAGCCAATCATCGGAGTCGGGGCCATCGATGTTAGCACCGCCGCCGATAAGCAGGTACCCACTGGGACAGACAGCTTCAGCAGTTTTTGTGGGCTCACAGTCGACTTCACTCGACTCATGTACAGTGACAATTCCCAGGATACCAGAAATACCCTGGGGACCGGGAGCGCCGGCAGGACCAGACTCACCTTGCGGTCCAACAGGTCCTGTATGGCCGGTGGCACCCATTGGTCCGGGTTCACCCTGAGGGCCAGTTGCTCCAGGCTTGCCGCTTGGGCCGGGCCAACCCTGGAAGCCCTGGGGACCAGCTTCACCTTGCGGGCCAGTAGCTCCAGTGGAGCCGGGCTCACCTTGCGGTCCAACAGGTCCAGTATGACCGGTGGCGCCCATGGGACCAAGCTCACCCTGAGGGCCAACAGGTCCTACGGGACCCTGAGGGCCAGTTGCTCCCCGGGGACCAGCGCAGTCCCAGATATCATGTTCACCGTCGGCATTGACATCTTCATTCTCGTCGCCGACGCCGTCACCATCAAGATCCCAGCAACTCAGGCCAACAGGTCCTTGCGGTCCAGTAGCTCCAGTGGGGCCAGTGTCACCCTGGGGGCCAACAGGTCCAGTATGGCCGGTGGCGCCCATGGGACCAGGCTCACCCTGCGGGCCAGTAGCTCCAATGGGGCCAGTGTCACCCTGGGGACCAACAGGTCCGGTATGGCCGGTGGCGCCCATCTTTCCGGGCTCACCCTGCGGGCCAGTAGCTCCAGTGGGGCCAGTGTCACCCTGGGGACCAACAGGTCCGGTATGGCCGGTGGCGCCCATGGGACCAGGCTCACCCTGCGGGCCAGTAGCTCCAATGGGGCCAGTGTCACCCTCAGGACCAACAGGTCCAGTATGACCGGTGGCGCCCATCGGTCCAGTTTCACCTTGCGAGCCAACAGGTCCGGTATGGCCGGTGGCGCCCATCTTTCCGGGCTCACCCTGCGGGCCAACAGGTCCAACAGGGCCTACGGGACCCTGCGGGCCAGTTGCTCCCCGGGGACCAGCGCAGTCCCAGATATCATATTCACCGTCGGCGTTGACATCTTCATTCTTGTCGGCGATGCCGTCACCATCAAGGTCCCAGCAACTCAAGCCAACAGGTCCTTGCGGTCCGGGAGGTCCGGCAGGTCCAGGCTTACCCTGGGAACCGACAGGCCCAGTAGCACCCATCGGGCCAGACTCGCCCTGGGAACCGACTTCGCCTTGAGGGCCAAGCGGACCGACGGGACCAGGCCCACCATGCGGGCCAACTTCACCTTGCGGGCCGGGAGGTCCGGCAGGACCAGGTTCACCCTGGGGACCGACAGGCCCTGTGTGACCCTTAATGCCCATCGGGCCAGGATCACCATGCGGGCCAACTTCACCTTGCGGTCCGGGAGGTCCGGCAGGGCCAGGTTCACCCTCAGGACCAACAGGTCCAGCGTGACCGGTGGCACCCGTCTTTCCAGGCTCACCCTCAGGACCAACAGGTCCAGTATGGCCGGTGGCGCCTGTCTTTCCGGGCTCACCCTGGAGGCCGGTTTCGCCTTGTTGTCCAGGAGGTCCGACAGGTCCTGTATGACCCTTGACGCCCATCGGGCCTGGCTCACCCTGTGGTCCAGGAGGTCCGGCAGGGCCAGGTTCACCCTCGGGACCTACAGGTCCAGTATGGCCGGTGGCGCCCGTCGGCCCAGGTTCACCCTGAGAACCAACTTCGCCTTGAGGACCATGAGGTCCGGCAGGACCAGCAGGACCCACAGAACCGTGAGCGCCAGTTGCTCCCACGGGACCAGCGCAATCCCAGATATCATATTCACCGTCGGCGTTGACATCTTCATTCTTGTCGGCGATGCCATCACCGTTGAGGTCCCAACAACTCAGACCAACAGGTCCTTGTGGTCCAGGAGGTCCGGCAGGTCCAGGTTCACCCTGGGGACCGACAGGCCCATTAGCACCGGTAGCACCCATTGGGCCAGACTCGCCCTGGGGACCAACCTCACCTTTGGGGCCAAGCGGACCGACGGGACCTGGCCCGCCATGTGGGCCTGCTTCACCTTGTGGTCCAGGAGGTCCGGCAGGTCCAGGTTCACCTTGGGAGCCAACAGGTCCTGTATGACCCTTAACGCCCATCGGGCCAGGCTCACCCTGGGGACCAGACTCGCCCTGCAGGCCAACTTTGCCCTGTGAACCATTAGCACCGGTGGCACCCATCGGGCCAGGCTCGCCCTGGGAGCCAACTTCACCTTGCGGACCAGGTGGTCCGGCGGGACCGGGTTCGCCCAGAGGACCAACTTTGCCTTGAGGTCCGGTTTTTCCATGGGGACCGACGGCACCAGGCTCGCCTTGTGGGCCAACTTCGCCCTGTGAACCAGTAGCACCGGTGGCACCCATCGGGCCAGGCTCACCTTGCGGGCCTACCTCACCTTGTGGGCCGGAAGGACCAGAACAGTCCCAGCTATCGAATTCGCCATCCTCGTTGACATCTTCCTCCGGATCGGCGAGACCATTGCCATTGAGATCCCAGCAATTCAAGCCTTCTTCACCTTGTGGACCAGAGGGACCGGCAGGACCAGGCTCGCCCTGTGAACCAGCAGCACCCATCGGGCCGGGTACGCCCAAGGGACCAACTTCACCCTGCGGGCCGGGAGGTCCGGCAGGACCAGGCTCGCCCTGTGAACCAGCAGCACCCATCGGGCCGGGTACGCCCAAGGGACCAACTTCACCCTGCGGGCCAGGAGGACCGGCGGGACCAGGCTCGCCCTGCGAACCAACTTTGCCCTGGGGTCCGGTTTTTCCATGGGGACCGGCGGGACCAGGCTCGCCCTGGGGACCAACAGCGCCGGTGGCACCCATCGGACCAGACTCGCCCTGTGAACCGGCTTCACCCTGGGGTCCGGAAGGACCGGCAGGACCAGGCTCGCCCTGTGGACCAACAGCGCCGGTGGCACCCATCGGGCCAGACTCGCCCTGCGAACCGGCTTCACCCTGGGGTCCGGAAGGACCGGCGGGGCCAGGCTCGCCCTGCGAACCGGCTTCACCCTGGGGTCCGGAAGGACCGGCGGGGCCAGGCTCGCCCTGGAGACCGGCTTCACCCTCGGGTCCAACAGGACCGGCGGGACCAGGTTCGCCCTGGGGACCAGTAGCGCCGGTGGCACCCATCGGGCCAGGCTCGCCCTGCGAACCAACTTCGCCCTGGGGACCAACAGGACCGGTCGGACCGGCAGGGCCTGGAGGACAGGTGGTGCACTCTGTAACAGGCTGCTCCTGTGAATATACAGGGCCTGCCGGGAAGACAGCCATATCCTGCACGTCCGCATTGACCGGGTCAACGAAACGAACGCCATAGGGCATGTAGACCACCTGCTCTGAGTCGGTCAGGTTAGTGATGACAAGAGTGCCCTTGCCCAGATATTCTGGATCTGAGATATTGAGACAGTCGGTCAACGCGACGGAAATGATACCCGATTCCATTGCTTCTATCAACGATGGAATCTCCAGATCGGCATCGGTTGGTGCGACGCCACTGGTCGCATAATCGACAATCTGGCGGGCCAGGCCATCGGGAGCTTCTGGTTCCAGATCGTCAATCAGAGACCAGACGGCCAGCTGTGGTTCCCAGTAATCATCCTGGGTGAAGCCTTGCCCGACGCTATGGCTGATCGCAACTCGAACCTCATCGGGCACGAGTTCAGCCGGTTCGAGTGTCGATCCGGGAAACGGTTTGCCGCGATGCATACAGAGGCCATAAACCGGCACCTCCACGGTCTGCCTGGGCGCCATTGTTATGATAAGGGGTTCAGCATCTGCCTGAGCCGATACAGCAGCAGGTAACACTGCCATCAGGGAAAAGATCAACGATAAGATCACAAACGCATTTACCAGCTTACTCCCATAATGAGTAACCGATCTTGATGCGCCAGGAATCGCTATTGGTGATCCCGAAGATTGTCTGTCCATGAGATGATATTCCTTTCTCCCTTACTGTGTGGAAACGGATGAGTTTCAGGACAACTGCCACGGCAGATGATCTTTCGGTTGTTTCCTAACGAGATCCCAACCAAAACTGACATCGTTTAAACAACCAATCATAAGAGACCAGAGCTTTGGCGCAGTGCCAAACGAGTTGGCATTTCTGCAGATCAGTCTGCAACTTCTACCCCAGGCCCGGTTTCTATCAAATGGTGGCGACTCCTCTAATGTTTGGGACGAAAAAAGCGGAGATAAGTTTCGGTGAAACGTCCCGGATTGGGAAAAAAGCCCCTTTTTCAACTTTCATTGACCTTCGTAAGCATCTGTGGAACCGATACTGGGGACGAGGCCAAGAAATTCGATGGTCTTCAACGTCGTCGACAGTGCAGCCGATTGCACACTGACGATCACAAGTTTACCATAAATTCAGGCGCATGGCAACCCTTTTCTGCCAATACAGAAAAAACGTCGCTCTGGTATGATTTACTCGACTTTGGAGAAGTCTGCTTCCCCTTTTTTCCACTTCCAACAAACTTCCTGCCGCAAAAGACCCTCAATGCCGTTGACATCGAGGGTTTTTCTTTGATTCCGATTCCGACTTCGGTTGATTTGACCGCGACACGACTCAGGGTAGATATAGCATGGGATTGTACCTGCGACCGGAAAAAGAGACTTCAAAATGAAGATGGGGCCCGGTCGAACGCCCGGTGGAGCCGACCGTTCCAATCAGTTCAGCTCTGGCTACATTTTCACCCACTGAGATATTGATGGAATCCAGGTGGGCGTAAAGCGTCCGATACCCATCAGGATGGCTGATGACTACGTGATTCCCGTAACCCTCGGAGCTCCAGACGGTAACCACGACCCGGCCAGCGTCCGCAGCCCGTACTGGCGTGCCCAGTGGAGACCCGATGTCAATAGCAGGGTGAGCAGGCAGCCAGAAAACCTGGGTCAGGCGTCCATAGGCTGGCCAGACGAAATCCTGAGCGCGCCAGGGTGCCAGAGGCCCCTGGCTGGCTGGCGGTTCTGGTAGCGTTCGGTCGCCGCCGGGCACCACCAAAATCTGACCAGCGGTCAAGGGACTGTTAATAGCAGCCACCTGATTTGGAGCCCAGGCAACGATCTTTTCAGGTTCCGTGTCATATTCCGTCGCCACAGCCTCAACCGTATCGCCATCTTCGACGGTGTGCAACACCCCATCAACCGGAGGAATATCCAGCATCTGGCCCACGGCCATCACGAAGGGTTTACTCAGGTCGTCGTGATTACTCCAAACCACGGTGTTGGGATTCAAACCAAACTGCCTGGCAATACCCAGCACCGTATCATCGATCTGTACGGTGTAGGAAACAACCTCCAACCGAGGGCGGTCAGGGATCTCAGTGAAGGGGACCGGTGCCCTGAGCAAAGCACCGCTTTCTTCCAGAAGGCTACCTCCGACCGGCGCCTGAACAAGGGCTGGTGCTGGCTGCCTCTCAACCCGATCCGGCGAGGCAGGCTCAGAGCGAACGACCTCCCATCGAGGAAAATCGATCTGTGCAAACAACAGAACCAATCCCGCAACCATCAGAAGCGCCACATGAGAAGCCAGACGAACCGGCGTCACCTGGTCTGTTAGCAACGATCGCCAGGCGCGGACAGACTGTGCGCCAAGGCGCTGCAACGCCGCAGGAATCGCACCGCTTCCCTGTGGCTCCCCAGACGGCATTTCCTCTTGTTGGGCTGGCAAGCTATCGCTCTGAAGATCGGCGTTGTCTTCGTCAGTGGATTCTGGCATAGTCACCGCGTCTACATCGACAGGTGGAGGGTCGAGAGGAACTCTTCATTATTTTGTGTGCGAACGACCCGCTCAAGCACAGGTTGGAGAGCATCCATACCACCGCCGAGCGCGTCGATCATGCGCCGCAACGTCCAAACTCGCTGGAGGGTCTGTTCATCCAACAGCAGTTCTTCCCGTCGGGTACTGGAGCGTTCGATATCAAAGGCTGGGAATATGCGCCGTTCCGCAAGTCGACGGCTTAGATGCAACTCCATGTTTCCCGTTCCCTTGAACTCCTCATAAATCACATCGTCCATGCGACTGCCCGTATCCACCAGGGCAGTAGCGACAATGGTCAAACTGCCACCATGCTCGATATTACGTGCTGCTCCGAAGAAGTGTTTGGGCGGATAAAGAGCGGCAGGATCAAGACCACCCGAAAGGGTGCGTCCACTGGGTGGAACTACCAGGTTATAGGCCCGTGAAAGGCGCGTGATCGAGTCAAGCAAGATCACCACATCCCTGCCCCCTTCGACGAGTCGTTTGGCGCGGGCCAAAGCCATCTCTGCCACCCTGACGTGACTTTGAACCGGATCGTCGAAGGTCGAGCTGATCACTTCTGCCTGGACCGACCGATCCATATCGGTTACTTCCTCAGGGCGCTCGCCAATCAGCACAACCATCATATGCAGATCGTCGTAGTTGGCGGTCATGCCATTGGCGATCTCTTTAAGAATAGTGGTTTTGCCTGCCTTTGGCGGCGAAACGATCAGGCCACGTTGCCCGCGACCAATAGGCGCGATCAGATCGAGCATCCGAGTCGATAGAATTCTCGGCTCGCTCGACAGTACTATCCGTTCATCCGGAAAAATGGGAACCAGGCGCTCAAAAGTGGGGCGCATCTTGGCCTCTTCGGGGTCAAGACCGTTAACCGTTTCAACCTTGAGCAGTCCGTAGTACTTTTCGGTATCCTTAGGAGGGCGAACCTGACCCACGACCAGGTCGCCAGTGCGGAGGCCAAATCGCCTGATCTGGCTCTGAGAAACGTATACATCCTCCCGTCCGGGCAAGAGATGGTCAGAGCGCAGAAAGCCGATGCCATCCTGGACAACCTCCAGTACACCACCCCCAAAGATGTATCCCTGAGCCTCTGCGTTAGCGCGCAGAAGCTGCATGATCAGATCACCCTTTTTCAGGCGTGAGTATCTGGGAATCTCCAAATCCTTGGCAAGGCTCTGGAGCTCCTCCAGGTTTTTGTTTTCAAGTTCAGCTATGTTCACGTAATTTTCTCCTGAGTCATCTGATTTGGTAGTCAGACAAACCGGTTTTCCGCTGGGCCTGCGAATGCGATCGCATAGTCAGAATACCGCGCCATAAGCCATAAGGCGGTGTCTGTGCGAAAACATGCAACAGAAAGATTCCCGCTCCCGATCCCAAAACCGCACAGCGATCCCACCAGTCAGTTCACCTGACGGCCAATGACCGGAAAAAGCGTTGATAGTGCCACATTGCCGGCAGACCACCCTTGGTCTACCAGCGTCTATGTCTTGGCGCTTCGGGAAAAACTTCGGTGGAAAGATACAACTTGCAGCCAGGCTGGCTGCCTTCAAGGCTCCTCATCAAAAGCCATGATAGCCCAGCATGGAATTTCCTGACGGAGATAACTGCGGAAGTCGACCATAAAGATCGCTCTATCAATAAAGGCTGGTGAGGAACGTTTAGAGGTTACGCGCTATGACGCGGATCATTGCTGTCGACAGACGACCCCTTGTGTAGGATCAAGAGGACAGGGCAGGCCAGACAATCAGATAATATGATCAATGGCACTGCCAGGAACCTGAGCAAGAAAATTATAGCACCACTTGACAGGAGCGTCAAATTGCCTGTACCTGACTGATTTTGGGCAAAATCGTGGAATTCCAGGCAATTGGCGAGAGGCTTCCTTTGGCCCGCAAACATGCAACGTGTTACAATGACCCTCCGAGCCGCCTTCGTTAAGGAAATGGCTCTAAAGAATTGATACTACACAGTTCTGCCGACCAACGATCGCCGTCTGCGGTCCGCCGTCCGTCGTCTTCTGGTTGCCGTCGGGTAGCGAGGCACGATGGGATTATTGCCAGGAGGCAACCGCCAGTGTAAACACGATAAGGTTACCTCCCCTGGGTTATTGTGATCTCAGTCTACCCTGAACGCGACCTTCACCGTAGCGCGATACCTGGTGATTTCGCCATCTTCGACAGAAGCAGTCCAACCCACGACCTCGATACCGGATATCCCGTGCAAGGTCTTGTGGGCACCAGTCAAAGCGTTCCTGGCCGCATCTTCCCAACCTTCGTCCGAACTACCCACCAACTCGATAATCTTTGCAATCGTCATAGCTTTCCTCCTGTTGTGTATGAATGTTTGGGAATTTCGATCGGTGATTCGATATTACCATAGGTCAAGAGCAACTGCCCAATTCCCGTTTCAACCAGACGGAGAGTGTAGTATAATGATATCGCATTCGAAATTCGAGGTCTGATCGTGCGCATTGCCATGTTGTCAAAAGCTGTCGTCGTCGGCGTTTACCAGCGTAAGCTGGAGGAGTTGGCGCGCCTCCCGGAAATCCAACTGACGGTGATCGTGCCGCCCGCATGGCGAGATAGTCGCGGCGAAACCAGGTTGGAGAGGGCTTACATCGAGGGCTACACACTGGTGGAAACGCCCATTGCCTTAAATGGTCATTTTCACGCGCACTTTTACCCCCAGCTTGGCCAGGCATTACACGAGGCTCGCCCCGATCTTGTCCATGTTGATGAAGAGCCATACAATCTGGCAACATGGCAGGCGATTCGCTGGGCGGCAAAACACGAGCGACCCGCACTCTTTTTCACCTGGCAGAACCTGATCCGCCAGTATCCCCCACCCTTCAAATGGATCGAAAATTTCAACTACCGTCACGCTGCTGCCGCAATCGCCGGAAATCGCGAGGCAGAACTCGTACTTCGAAGCAAGGGGTTCCGCCAACCGGTCACTGTGATTCCCCAGTTCGGCGTGGATCCTGAGTTATTTGACACATCAGGCATTTCACCATTGTGGGAGCGTCCCACCGACGCCAGGCTGGTCGTCGGGTATGCGGGTGGCCTCTTGCCTGAAAAGGGGGTGGACCTACTGCTCTCTGCCATCCAACAATGCAACGCCACCCTCGGCGGCACCGACTGCTACCTGCTGCTTGCCGGCACTGGTACTCATGAAGACACGCTGACTGGCCAATCCATCGATCTGGGTCTGATTGATCAGGTAGCCTTTTTGGGACGGATATCCTCCACCCGGATGCCGGCCTTTTACCAGAGCATCGACGTTCTGGTCCTGCCAAGCCGAACCATGCCCAATTGGAAAGAGCAGTTTGGCCGTGTTCTGATCGAAGCTATGGCTTGCAGTGTGCCGGTGATCGGCTCAGACTCGGGCGAGATCCCCAACGTGATTGGTGATGCACAGTGGGTTTTTGCGGAGGAGGACACCGATGCATTGGCTGAAAAGTTGGTGCGCCTTGCTCAGAATCCCAGGCTGCGATTGGAGGTGGGACAACAGGGGCGCCAACGGGTGCTCGATCATTTCACGCAGGAAAAGATCGCACTGGCGACCGCAGATATTTATCGACGGGTGCTGAACGAGACGAGCGATCGTTCAGAGTAAACCTGGCCTAAACGCTGAGAGCGCCCTGGGTTGCCCGGCCCAGAGCGCTCTCTATCGGAAAAGGAGGAGAAGAAGAGACTGATCATCTCTATCAGCTATAATAACATAACCATAACCTAGGCTGCTGGACGCCAAACCTACGTTTTCCCTACGCTCCATAAAATCGAGGGCTGTTGGCATTCCGCGTTTCTCACGAATTCTCAGCGAACCCCCAGGTGCAACGCACTTCGTAAGCGCGTTGCACCTCCAAGAGTAGCTGGCGATTAAGCGGAATCCTCTTTGTCCGGGTCCACTTCATCGACGTCCCCATCAGCCTCAATCTCGCTCACATCGCCGGATACGGCCTCTTCTGTAACCACCGCCTCCGACTCAGCCAGGGCATCTTTGACATGTGAGAGAACCTCTTCCAGCGCCGCGTCCGACTGGGCAACCAGGTCTTCCAGATCAACGTTTGGGACGTTAGCCACCAAGGCTGTTTCAGACTCTTGGTCAGCCGGAACCACGTCGATCGTCTCGACAGGTGTAGCTTCCGCTTTTTCGCCAGGCTCAGATTCAGCCAGGGCCTCTTCGGCGCCGGAAATCGCTTTCGCCAGCGCACGATCCGATTCGACCACGATCTCGTCAAGCTCAAGGGAAGGCGCAACGATCTCCCCTTCCTCCACCAACTCTGCTACTTCGACAACAAGCTCGCTCTCAGGCCCATCATCTTCTTCTTTCGCAGCCTCGACAACAAGGTCCTCTTCTGCCGGCTTGGAATACTCGACATCAGAAACCCCGGTCTCGCTCAGCGCTTCTTCGACACCTTCAGCTTTTTCCTCAACCACTCCGGCTGCACCCAAGGCCATGGCTACGGCCGCAACTTCCTCCACGTCACCCGTGGATCTCCGGGTATCCTCCAGGCGCTTCCGCAGATCGGAAATGGTGCTCTTGCGATCGCCCAATGCCTTCTGCAACTGGGTTAACCGTTCGTTGCGACTGGCCAGACTCTCAGTGGCCTTGGACAATTGCTGGCGTAAAGCATTGATCTCTGCCTGTTGGCGCTTGATAGCCGCTTTCAAAGCACGGGAATCATCAGCTTCAGCGCGAATATTCGTCCGGAGATTTCCGAGAATCTGCTCTGATTCCTGAAGCTGGCTATCGCGCTGAGCTATTCCATTGTGAAGTTCAGCGATCGTTTGATCGCGCTGAGCGATGGTCGCCCCGATTTCCTCGGTACGCCTGACCATCTCCCTTTCCGCGGCCTGTCGAGCCCTCTCCTCTTCCTGAAGTTGGGCGATAGCCACGTCCCTCTGCTGGAGCTGCTGCTCCAGGTCCGCCAGGGCGTCCTCCAGGTCTGTTCTGCCATCTTCCAGGCTCTTGAGTTGACTCTCTGTTGCAATCTTCGTCTGTTCCTGCTCCCGCAGCGTTGCTTCAGCTTTGGATAGCTGCTCCTTTTTTTCCTTCAGCTCCTGGTCGCGAAACTTGAGGCGATCCTCCAGCTTGCCGGCTTCGACGCGCGCTTTGTTGAGTTCCGTTTCAAGATCGTTAACTTGTTCGGCCAACTGTTCAGACTCGCTCTGCAGCTGTTTGATGAACATGAACCTCATCAGAAGCCACATGACGACGAGGCCGGCAAGAAAACCAATAAGGGCACCGACCCACGGATCCATGATATCCTCCTTGTCGTCGAGAGCCGCATCACATACACGGTGACCGCGCGTCATGCGGCAGCGGAAGGCCGGCATCCCGGGGCCCGACCTGATGATGTTTAACTATGCGAGGGTCATAACACCAGAATCATGGTGTTCTGGCTGATAATGTATCATCTTTTTCGCAACTCGGCAAGTGACTTGCTGCGAAAAGGAACTTGAACCCAATCTTTTCTCCATCCTCCGGCGCTAGGGTATAATCGCACAATGGTTCGTTTACGACAGAAGCCTTCGATCACCCTGGTCCTGGCCGTTTCTGCCTGCTTGATTCTGGCTGTCACCAGTTGCCAACCAGTTCTGACAGCACCGCGGCAGTCGGTCTCACCCTCACCCACCGAAACCCTCTTGAACGCCCGTAGGGGCGAGCATGTTGAAGGTGATCCCCTTATCGGACGCCAACTTTGGGGCATCCTGGCTTGCCAATCGTGCCACGGCACGTTTGCAGAGGGTGTTTCGGGGCCATCCTTGCGCAGCCATACCCTTTCCCTTGAAGCATTTGCCGACCACCTTCGGTCTGAAAATCATGGTCTTCACCCGGTTCTTCCCGGCGAATTGCATAATATCGACGTTGCCAATCTGAATGCCTGGTTAAGTATCCTACCTCTGGATCTGCCTGGCCCCTTGCCAAACAAACTGGGCCTGACTACACCCCATCAACTGCGAGCCATGCTGTTCGCGGACCAACTGGAGCATCCATCCGCTCTCGCAACGGGACCAGATGATCAGCTTTATGTGGCGACCCTGGGATCTGACCCTCACGACCCGGCAAAGCCATCGGGTAGGATCTTGCGCCTGACCGACACCGACGGCGACGGCTTTGCCGATCGCCGGACAGTTGTAGTGACGGGCCTGGATCATCCCACCGGTTTAACCTGGCTGAATAACGCTGAAGAGGACCCCATCCTGCTGGTCACTGCCAAGGGTGGCGTATACGCTATCGACGACGACGGGCCCGTGCTTGTGGGACCTCTGCCGGGCGGCCTAACCAGGCAGGCGTACGATCTGGTCACCGGCACCGACGGCCAGCTCTATGTGGCTTCCGGACCGGCTGGTGATACCCTTGAGCCTGAACCGGGCGCGGTGTGGCGGTTCGATCCCGATCCCATAGTGAACGCTCTGAGCCCGGCTGCTCCAGAAACGTTCGTGACGGGCATGCGTACTGCCTCCAGTATCGCGTTCAGCCCATCCGGCGCCATTTACATCGCCGACAGTGGCCTGGCCTGGCCCTGGCGCGATAATGTGCCCGATGAGGTAAATCTGCTCCTTGGTGGTGGCGATTACGGCTGGCCAGATGTTTGGGGAAAACCAGGCGAGGACAGCCATACTATTGGACCGATGGCAGAACTGCCGCCGGGCGCAGGCGCTTCTGACCTGCTTTTCTACAGTGGAAGCATGTTTGACGAATACAGCACCGACCTCCTTGTAGCGCTCGCCGGTCAGGCTGGTGCTCCAGAAGAGACATCTGGTAAAGTGGTGAGGGTCGAAATCATCTCAGACGTTAGCGGTTACTACAGTTTCGTTCACGATATGATCGGCGGTTTTGGTCGACCGGTTGCGCTGGCTGAGGGCTCCGACGGATCGATCTACGTCGCGGACGCCGAAGCTGGCAGCGTGGTTCGTCTGTGGCGGGAAACTGACACGGTGAAGTGACTTTGATGAGGAGATTTGCACGATTCCTGAGGAGGCAATGCTTTGGCAAAGATATTGACAACGTTGGTGTATGTCATGCAGGATGATGAAGTCCTGATGATGTACCGCCATAAATCACCCAATTTACACAAGTGGATCGCACCGGGAGGTAAGATCGAGTTAGACGAATCGCCCACCGAGTGCGCAGTGCGCGAGCTAGAGGAGGAGACAGGACTGCTCGCCAGAGCACCTAAGCTTCGAGTGATTGCCGCTGAGACTTCACCGCGGCCCGACTGGCAGTGGCTCATGTTTATCTATCTGGCCCGGGATGTTGAGGGTACCGTGACCGGTTGCGACGAGGGTGATCTTGCCTGGGTTCCCATCAACGAGGTTCCTAACCTGTCGATTCCCCAGGCAGATGCCATCTTTTTTCCCTACGTGGTCGGGGATGACCAGGGGCCCATCAGCATGAAGTTCGAATATGACCACGATCTGCAGCTGGTGAATTGGCGCATCGAATGACCAGCGTTCGTGACTGGAAAATCCGGCCCACCATCAGCGATGACGATCCCTTTATCAAAGCATGGGTGAAACGCGCTCGACTGGATCGCACCGGGATGGCTAACCCTTCTGCGACCACCCATATTTGCCCACCAGTGGGACAAATGCTACCGGAGACAGGCGTTGTTCCCGGATTTCATCTCCCTCTCTTGATGCCAGCACAAGATCCTGAAACCCCCTTGGACCAATGGGCATGATGAGACGGCCACCTTCTGCCAGTTGATCGAGCAAGGGAGGCGGAATGGCTGCTGCCGCACATCCCACCAGGATAGCATCGTAGGCAGCGTGCTCCGGCCAGCCTTGACTGCCATCACCCGTCAGGTAGAAGACATTGGTGATCCCGAGCGACTCCAGTATTGCCCGTGCGTGGTCTGCCAATGGCCCAACCCGCTCGATCGTATAGACGCTCTTGACCAGGTGACTGAATATCGCTGTCTGATAGCCCGAACCGGTGCCGATCTCCAGAACCTTCTCTTCTCCTGCCAGCGAGAGCGCCTCGGTCATGTGGGCCACCACAAAGGGTTGAGAAATGGTTTGCCCTTCACCAATGGGCAGGGCGCCATCATAATAGGCCATATCCCGCTGCCGCTCCGGCACAAACAACTCCCGGGGCACCGATGCCATGGCATCCAGCACCCTGGGATCCCGGATACCCGAACCCTTAAGTTGGTTCTCAACCATCCAGGCGCGCTGCTGCGCGAAGGTCATACCCTTGGGTGGTGAGGAGCGAAAAAAACGATCAAACATAGCTCTTTCAGCTGCCTGTTACCCTCGACATTGTAGAAGCAGGTCAAGGTGAAGCGCGAGGGCAACTCGTTTCAAGAATTGCAGTTGGTTACAGAGCTTACAGGCCGGCCCACTCCGGCGAAGCACCAGTTCGATTCCAGCGTCGGATCGAACTGGTGACACCTCTGGCGCGACTCTCTATACGGCCGATGGCGCCCTGTCCGATCAGCACCATCAAGAATCGAGCCGCCAACCGACAGGTATCAGATAAAGGGGCTCCTGTTCCGGCGGCAAAGCAAGCGCTTGGGCCAGTCGACGGTCATCGAAGGAGCCTACAGGGCAGCCGATCAGGCCCAGGGCGGTAGCCTGCAAGAGAAGATTCTCGGCAGCGTGGCCTACATCCATGGGCACATAGCGTCTCTCCCCCCGCTCGCCATAGCGGGAAACGGTACGAGAGAAAACCGCGGCGATCGCAAACGTACAGGGTGCTGGCGCGATAAAATCCTGCGATGTAGCGTCAACCAGCAGAGATCGGATATCACCTTTAACTGTACAACGCAGGACATGTTGCCGGGGATCGTGAAGAAACACTCCCTGGGGCAGCACGGCGTAGAATTCCAGCGGAAAACGGGCACCCGCCGATGGCGCAGCTCGCTTGGCACTCAGCCGGTCGGTGATCCCATTCGCTGCCCACAGCAACTGCCCGAGAATTGCCTCCGGGAGGGGCTGCGTAGAGAACTCCCGTACGGTGCGCCGCCGAGCGATGGCCGCCTCTAACGACACGCTACCATCGAGATCAGGGGGCGGCAATTCAATTGTTTCAGGAACTTTGTTGATTGTCACTGAATACTCCTCTCTCGCCCTGCAGGGCTACCAGTAGGTCAAGCGAAAGCCGTTGAACTCGCCGGTGTATGGCTGATAATCAACATCGGCTTCAATTATATAGGCATTGGGTGAGCCACGGTAACACCACGCGACCATGTGCCTCACTGCCTTCTCAGATCCCTCAAATACAGCCTCCACCCGACCGTCTGGCAGGTTTCTCACCCACCCGGTTACCCCCAGGGCATTGGCCTGACGCCGGGTATAGTAGCGATATGAGACACCCTGAACATGTCCGCTGACAAAAACATGCGCTCGAGCATTGACCATGATGGGATAATCCAGGTTTGTTCCGGGGAAAAAACGACTGTACCCCCATTTGTATCATGGACCAGCGACGCTGTCAAGCGACCAGCCGAATCCCGCTTTTGACGCACCCTTCGATACTGTGGCATACTCATCTTGGGAGTCGGCCTTTGTCTGTTCAATTGCGAATTCATTCAGCTACCACCAAAGACCAGCAGGGTGTGCAGCGCCTGTTGCAGGAAGCCCGGCGCAGTTATGTGGCCTTTGGAGCGGAAGATCTTCCCCGGTTTCTCGATCGCGGCGCCTGTTTTGTCGCAGCAAGACTGGACTCTGACGGCGTGCGTGAGACGGACGAACTCTGGGCACTGATCTGCGCCACAACAGATCGCTCACGCTGGGCCTATCTGCGAGGCGCTGCCGTGATCGATGGATACCGAACAGACGATGGTATCCAGGCAGTCATGCCAGCCCTGGTAGAAGACCTGGCCGCTCGCAGCATTGCCCACCTGGCAGCCTATGGCACGGCCGTGTGGCTTGTGCCCGTTCTGACGCGGGTTGGCTTTGAGCGACTGGATTGGATCGTCACATTAGAACGGCATGCACGACCGGTCGAACTGACACCGCCGGCGGGATTGCTCCTGCGCCCCGTGGCTGCTCAAGACCTCATGGCACTGGCCAAACTCGATCGCCAGATATTCGAGCCTCCCTATCAGTTGGCCAGTGGTGAACTGATCGAACTGATGATCACCAGCGGATATTTCGCAGTGACCGTATGGGCTGGCCCTGGCCAGGCGGAGATTCCTGTCGGCTATGTTTGCACCGACATCCCGGGTGAAACTGGTCAGATCATCCGATTGGCAGTGCATCCCAGCCAGCAGCGCCAGGGTATCGGCCGAATGCTGCTGAACAGCGCGCTGGCATATTGCCATGGGCAAGGTGCGCGGCGCATTGTCCTGAACACCCAGGAAAGCAACAGCGCCTCTCTCAAACTCTATGAGCAGTCTGGTTTTCGGCGAGTAGGCCGGCGCATCCCCCTCCTGGTGCGGGCCGTAGAATGATGTCATGATAATATTGTATGCTATACTCTTTGCCATGTCTGAACGATCGTACCGGTTGCCGGGGTTGATTATTGCCCTGATCACCGCCGGACTCATAGCCAGCTGTCAAACAGTTCCGGTATTTGTTACCGAGGTTCCCAGGGCCGCGACCACCGACATGCCAACCGAAAACGCCAGGCCGATGCCGGCAACGGCGAATGCACCGGCGCCTGTTGCATCTACCGCCCCCCCCATCGCTGCTGACACACCCCTGGTACCTGCAAGGCCTGAAATCAGCCAGACTGCAACCCGACAAACCATTCCGCCGACAGATACGCCCATACCAACAGAAACCCCGGCGCCCCCGTTGATGCCAACACCCGATGGTTTCCGGCGACAGGTGACACTTCCGATTTTGATGTACCATTATGTCTCTGACCCCCCTGCCGGAGCCGATCGCTACCGTAGGGATCTATCCGTGTCACCGGCGCAGTTCGAGCAACAGCTGGCCTTCTTGAAGTCAAAAGGCTACCAGTCTATCAATCTCTATGATCTGTTCGATCACCTGACCAGGGGCCAGTCCCTTCCGGAAAAACCTGTTATCCTCACTTTTGATGACGGCTATCTGGATAACTACCAGAATGTCTTTCCGTTGCTTCAAGAACATGGGTTTAGCGGAACCTTTTTTGTCATCACAGAACTTGCAGCCCGGGCTTCCCGGAGCATGATCGCTGCCAACGGATTCGACTATGCTGCCGGTTACATGAATTGGCAGCAGCTGGGTGAGATGGCAGAAGCCGGTATGGATGTCGAGTGCCACGCACGAGTCCACGAGAATCTGACCAAAAACGACGACGACCGCCTCGTCTGGCAGGTGCTGGGCTGCCGCGAGATGATTGAGGAGGCCCTGGGACGACGCCCCCGTTTCATCGCGTATCCCGAGGGTGCCTACAATAGACGTGTCATCGACCTGTTTGCTTCGGACGCGTTTTGGGGTGGTATCACCACACAACAGGGCAACCTGCACACTTCGGATTCGCCCTTTGAAATCACACGTCTCCGGATGCGTAACTCCACTGGTTTGGATTCGTTTGCCAGGCTTCTGCTCGGAGAGCTGGAGGATTGATCCTCACCTGGCAGGATCGTCATCCTCGGAAAAAACATGACTTTTGATACATGGACAGTAGCGGCTGTCGCCGATGAGTTAACCAAATCCATTCTGGGGGGACGTGTCCAGCAGGTTGTGCAGGTAGACCAAACAACCGTTGCCCTGGAGGTGTATGCCAATCGTGTTCGCCACCATCTGTTGGCATCGGCCGATCGGCAGGCCCCCCGATTACATCTGGCCAGCGCCAAACCACGCCGCGGAGTGGATTCGCCATCACCCCTGCTACAGTTGCTGCGAAAGTTTGTGCGAGGTAGCGCGTTGGTCGCTGTTTCCCAGCCTCGTTGGGAACGCATGTTGATCCTGAAGTTCCAGCACCCCCAGTTGGGTGCCAGCGAGCTGGTGGCTGAGTTGATTGGGCGGTGGGCCAACCTGTTGTTGCTGCGCCCTGCCAAAAAGGCTGAGAATGAGTGGCGCATCCTGGAATGTGTCCATCGCTATCGACCAAAAAACGTCGATGCACGAACTGTGTTGCCAGGGAAAATCTACCAGCCGCCTCCGCCGCAATCTGGTTGGCCACCGGAAACCCTCAGTGAATATCGTCTCCGATCACTCCTGAGTGAGACGGAAACGGAGAGGAAAGTGTGGCAAGCGCTGGTCGAAGCCATGGTAGGCGTCAGCCCCGCATCAGCCCGGGAAATGGTGTTCAGGGCAACCGGCGACGCTCAGACACGTGTCGCACAGATCAAAAAACTCCAACCATTGGTGCATTCGGTTGAGGAATTTGTTTCCATGATCGAAGAGGATAACTGGCAGCCCTGTACCGTAGTGGACGAGGTTGGTCGGCGGAAAAGCTTCGCTGCTTACTGGCTGGGACATCGGCAAACTGCCGGATTCACAGTGCAAGGCCACGACACAATCAGCAACGCCGTCGAGTCAACTTTCGGCCAAAAGACCGCCATGGCCGACGATTCCTACGGCCAAGCCCGACGCCACGTCGATGAACTCATCGATAAGGCCACAAGAAAGGTGCAGAAGCGCCAGGAAGCCATTCAACGGGAAGTGCGATCTAAAGAGGAGATCGAGGCATTCCGCGTCAGTGGTGAGTGGATTTTGGCCCTGGCAACTCAGATCGCTCCCCGACAGCAAGAGCTTGACTTGCCCGACGGGGTGGATCTGGCGACGGGAAAAGTTGCCATGGATCCTGGCCTGACTCCCGCGGAGAATGCAGCGACTTATTTTAAGCGCTATCGCAAGGCGAAGCGTGCAACCGAGGCTGCTCAAGACAGGTTAATGGAAGGAGAAGCGGAACTGGCATATTTGGAGCAGCTAAGCACCGATCTGATCCTGGCCACTGATCGCAATGGCATCGATGCCGTACACGGCGCTCTTATTGAAGCAGGTTATGCCCGTCACCCGACAACACCCGGAGCGCGTCTGGCTCAGCCACCCGATCAGCCAAGACGATTCACCAGCCATGAGGGCTACGTGATTCTGGTCGGCCGAAACAGCCGACAGAACGAAAAATTGACGTTCACCATGGCTGATCCAACCGACCTCTGGCTGCACGCGCGAGGCTGGCCTGGCTCGCATGTGATCATCCGCAGTGGCGACCGCCCTGTCAGCGATGAAACCCTCCAGGCAGCTGCATCCCTGGCAGCCTATTATTCAAGAGCGCGCGACGAAACCTCGGTAGATGTGATTGTAACCCCGAAACGTCGGGTGCGGCGTGCACCCGGAAAGCGACCTGGCATGGTCCTGGTCGACGAAGAGAAGGTCGTTAGGGCCAGACCAAGACCCGACATGCCGTAGCACGCCAGATGTTCTGTTATCCCTTCCCCCGCTTGCCATCTCTGTTTTTCAGGCTTGACGCCGTCCAACGATGACCCTGGAGGCAAGCAGGCAGTCGTCGCCCTGGAGACGCGCCGTCCACGACCTCAACGTCTGACGCCAATCAGAATCGCTGTCGATGTAATTCCAACGAATCTGCAACGCATCACCGAGCGCATCCAGGCGCCTGGAAGTCAGAAAACCCTCAAGGAACATACCATCTTCCCGATTACCGGACGAATAAGCTGCTCCCGTCATCCGCCGGGCGACAAGGGCTCGCCCACAATCCTCTTCCTCGAAGAAAGGGGTATCCATGATGACGAGCAATCCATCGGGCGCCAGGACCCGCAAGGCTTCCCGGAGAGTTGTTTCGTAGTCTGAGGAGAAATGCAGAGAGTTATTGAAAACAGCGATGTCTGCCTGACAGTCGCGTATCGGAATATTGTCGAAATCGGCCTGCATCGGCGTGAATTGTAAGTCATAACAGGTGTGGGCACCCAGTCCATCCCAACGGTTGATCAGCAGGTCGATGGCAAATGCATGATGCCCGCGACCTGCGGCCCTGTAGGATAACCACCCGTTGCCGGCACCCAGGTCCAGGATGTTCAACGCCCGATCGAGCGACATTTCGACGGGCGACAGAAGTCGACGGGTTAGTGTGCGGTAACTTTGAGCTCGAAGTTGCCAGTCCTCTTCCAGTTCTCCCAGGAAGCCCACGAAGGGCAGTGCCCTTAGAAAAACTTCGCTTT
Organism: Chloroflexota bacterium; assembly: GCA_034717495.1. Lineage (NCBI taxonomy): Bacteria > Bacillati > Chloroflexota > Chloroflexota bacterium. The sequence continues at coordinate 56,534 of JAYELL010000084.1, forward strand.
CCCCACGCCGGCCCGTTGCCAGTTGACCCGCCTCATAATCCTGGATGATATCCCGGTATGAATCGATGCGCCGAGGATCCAGGAATCGCCAAATCCCGTCCAGACAAGGGAATTCCAGATCATCGGAAGCGCAGCGAAGCAGATCACTGGCTGCCAGTTCCAGGGGTCCGTAACAAACCGGACACACGAAGTCGGCCAGTACATTCATCCTCGGCGTTTACCCACCATCGATCGATTCCCGGGGGCGACAGATGCCAGTGTGAACATTTCTCCTACAATGAACCCTGAAATTGGTCAATTTCAATCTGGACGGGACTGGTAGCTGGAACAGGCTGTTGAGAAATTATAACCCTATCCTGAGATCGTGCAAGCATGCCACACGTCGGGGATGTTGTTATCCTCTGATGGCTGAACCGGTCGGGGCGCCGCTGCGAACTCGTCTACATTCTGAGCATTCAGGTCAGATGAATAACGCCCGCATTTGACAGGTACTCGTCGATCGTCGCCAGCAAGGTCCTCATATCATCGTCGGAAACATCCCCCATGTGGGCAATACGGAAAGTGCGATCCTTCAGGCTTCCGTAGCCGTTGGCGATGACCATGTGGCGCTCTTGCAGGAACCGGTTCAACGCGGTGATGTCAACGCCAGGGGTATTCTCAATACAGGTTACCGTGCGAGAGCGGTAACCATCTGCAGCGAAGAGAGAAAAACCGCGACTCAGCGCCCACTGCCTGGTCAACACCGCCAACCGGTGATGGCGAGCCACTCGATTGGCCATCCCCTCAGAAAGTATGTGGTCGAATTGCCGGTTGGCTGCCCACATCAGGCTGATCGCCGGCGTTGCAGGTGTGGTACTGCGCTGCAAGTAACGCTCGAGCAACAGGAAATCGAAGTACCAACCCCGGCCCCTCACCTCCTCTGCACGAGCGAGACAACGATCACTGACTGCAGCAAACGCCAAGCCAGGCGGCAACGCCAGGGCCTTCTGTGACGAAGTCAGGCATACGTCCAGTTCCCACTCATCCACCGAAATGGAATCCCCACCCAGGCTACTCACTGCATCGACCAGAATCAGAGTCTCCGGATACTTTGCCCGCAACAGTGCAGCGATCTCTTCAACAGGATTGACCAACCCCGTGCTGGTCTCATTGTGAACAATGGTGATGGCATCCCATTCATCGCCTCTCAGTGCTGCGTCCACGTCCTGGGGCCGAACCGGCTGTCCCCACGGAGTATCAAAACGAATGGCGGCCTTTCCACACCCGACGGCAACCTGGTGCCAGCGTTGGCCGAAAGCGCCATTTACGAAACTGGCGCAGCGCCTGTCCCCGCGAACGCCATTGCGGATCGCAGCCTCCTGAAGGCCAGACCCCGATGAAGCAAGAAGATAGACCCGGTGATCGGTCCTGAATATCTGACGCACCTTTCGTTGGATCTGAGCGAAGAGATCGTCGCACGCTACGCTGCGGTGACCGATCATCTTTTCAACCTGGGTATCCAGGATTTCCTGCCGGACCTCGCTGGGTCCCGGGATGAAAAGCTGTATGTGAGACATGGAAAAATCACCTCGATGAATGTGGCGCAGATTGGCAGCAACTCAATCTGACGACTATGTTTCTTGGAGCCAGTGACCGACGGGAGCATTGTACTCTTTGTGCCCGCGTGCGGCAACCGGAACGAACCCGGACGCGCAGACGCCGGGCTCCGAAGAAACCCGGCGTCATGTAATGCTAAAACCGATCTGCCATCGCATCAGTTCCAGGAGCTTGCCAACTCCTTGAGAGCAACGGGATCTGTCACGCAGATTCTTCGATACCCAAGTTCGACCATGCCATCAGCTTTGAAACCCCGGAGAATCGTGCTGACCGTCTCCCGGTAGGTACCGAGCATGTCAGCCAACGCCTGGTGGCTGGTGCGAATGGTATCCTCGTCACCGAGTGACATATCCAGCAAAAGCCTGGCAAGCCTCTGCGGCAGCTTCTTGTAAGCAACTTCCTCCAACCGATCCTCTACCTGACGGAGGCGTCGACCGAAGGTCTGCAACATACCCCACCCGATGATGGGATAGCGCTCGGTCATCGTCTTGGCATGCCCTTCCGGCAAGACCCAGATTGTGCAATCATCGAGAGCTTCAGCGAAGATCCCCGAAGACATATTCTGGTTCAGCATCGCACCATCACCAAAGATCGAACCGGGCCCGAGACGCGACACCATCATGCGCCGGCCTTCTTTGTTGTTACATACCAGTTGGGCACGACCATTCATGAGGATAAACAGCTTTTCAGTGAGTTCATCAGATCTTGCGATGATCTCACCCCGTCGCGCAGACCGCATGGTCACTGCATCCTGGAAATCGTTGTCTTCCCGGGTCATGGTGGCAATCAGTTTGGAGAGAGGGGTCTTGCGCTTCCTGTTTTTTGTCATGCTAAGCACCTTATTCTGGTGTATTCGGATCCGTGACTATGCACCGCATTTTGTGAGAGACCAACTACCTGCCCGTTACACTGTTCGGGAGGAAAATTGGTTCAATTCCACGGACCGGTTTTTGATTGATTGGCGGAGTTGATAAAGCCTTATACTATTTTCACAGCAATTATAGCGTAAATTATCTCTGCCGTCAAGTTGTTTTTCGGATCTTTAAGCAAACTCTAACACTGGCTTGCCCTCCCGTGTGGCACACAACCCGCTGGAAACGGTAGACTCCTGTAACATATTCCCCGCGCTGCACATGATTTTTTTTAGCAAAATGCTCTGAAGAGGGTATAATGAAGCCCATGCATGTGTTGGAACACAGCGCTGTTCGTGTGCGCCGTGGTGTGATCTACCTGACGACTCTTTTTCAAACCCTGGCCTATCCCGGTCGCAGGCAGCTGCTGCGGGATGTCGTTGCTTTGGGACGTGCCTTGCCACACCTGCTGGACCAACCGCTGCCTGTTGCACTGGAACAACTCACCCCACCGCCGGTGGCAAGCGACATTGATCCCGAGCAGATTCGGGAAATCGTGGATGCGACCACTTCGTTGGGACTCGGGCGTCCCCTTGGCATGTGCCTTCGCCGTTCCCTCCTCCGCCATTACTTTCTGCGGCAGGCAGGTATTCCCACCGTTGTGAACTTCGGCGCCAGGCGCCAGAACCACTCTGTGGGTGGGCACGCGTGGCTGACATTCAACGGAAAGCCGTATCACGAACGTCCAGAGCACTATCGCGGCTACACCCTGCTGTTCACCTATCCAGATCAGGACAAGCAGCGCCAGGAAGGATTGGCATCCGCCGGTCTGGGTTGACGGGCAGAAAACCCCTTTATCGTAAGATCGAAGATGGCCAACATATCTAGGAGTTATAGCGCTCCGCTTTCGCAAGTTATCGTATGCAGATTGGTTTTTCCACCCAATCACCTCAGGAGGAAGTTACATGTCAAATTCAGAATCTCTATCACAGGCCGCGATCAATACGATCCGCTTCCTGTCCGTAGATGGCGTCCAGAAGGCCAATGCAGGCCACCCCGGCGCACCGATGGGGCTGGCAGCACCCGCCTATGTCCTGTGGACCCGTTTTCTCAAACACAATCCTGCGGACCCCGCCTGGCCCAATCGCGACCGGTTTATCCTCTCGCCTGGGCACGCTTCGATGCTTCTGTACAGTCTGCTCCACCTGACTGGCTATGATCTGCCTTTGCAGGAGTTAAAGCAGTTTCGCCAGTTTGGCAGCCTGACACCCGGACACCCCGAGTTTGGTTTGACACCGGGGGTGGAGACGACTACAGGGCCACTCGGTCAGGGATTTGCCAACGGTGTTGGCATGGCCATCGCCCAGGCCCATATGGCAGCGACCTTCAATCGGGCTGGCTATGACATCGTCGATCACTATGTGTATGGAATCGTGTCCGACGGAGACCTGATGGAGGGCATCGCCGCCGAAGCCGCTTCATTGGCTGGCCATCTGAGACTGGGACGGCTTATCTACCTCTACGATGATAATCATATCACCATCGAGGGCAAGACCGAGATTGCCTTCACGGAGGATCGAATGGCCCGGTTCCGGGCCTACGGATGGCATACCCAGCAGGTGAAGGATGGCAACGATCTGGAAGCTGTTGCAGAGACAATCCGCCTGGCAAAATCGGTAACCGATCGCCCATCGATTATTGCCGTTCGCACGCACATCGGTTACGGCAGCCCCAATAAACAGGACACGCCCGCTGCCCATGGTGCCCCCCTGGGCCCTGACGAGGTGCTGCTGACCAAGGAAAACCTGGATTGGCCAGTTGAGCCGACCTTCTACATTCCCGACGAAGTCGAAGTACATTTCCGCGAAGCGCTGGCAACTGGTGCCGATCAACAGGAACAATGGCAGGCCCAGTTCGACGATTTCGCGCTGGAGCACCCCAACCTGGCAGCGGAGTGGAAACGCCGCATGGCAAGTGAATTACCGAAGGACTGGGATGCAGATGTACCACTATTCGAGCCAGGTGCCAAGGGAGTTGCTACTCGAAACGCCTCTGGTATGGTGCTGAATGCCCTCGCCAATCGTTTGCCCGAGTTGATGGGTGGCTCCGCCGACCTTGCGCCCTCGACCAAAACACTGCTCAAGAACTCGGGAGACTTCGAACCCGGTGCATATGAGAATCGAAACATGCGTTTTGGCGTTCGCGAGCATGCCATGGCCGCCATTCTGAATGGCATGTCGTTGTACGGCGGCTTGCGCCCCTTCGGTGCAACATTCATGGTTTTCGCCGATTATCTTCGTCCCTCTGTGCGTATAGCCGCAATGATGGGCCAACCCGTCATTTTTGTCCTTACCCACGACAGCATCGGCGTCGGTGAGGATGGCCCCACCCACCAGCCAGTGGAACAAATCGCCTCACTGCGAGTGATCCCGGGGCTGATCGTTCTGCGTCCTGGAGATGCCAGAGAAACGGCCGCTGCCTGGCGGATTGCCATGGAAACCAGGGATCGCCCCATAGCCTTGGCACTCACGCGGCAGGCCATCCCGACTCTGACAGCCACTTCGGATGATCCGAAAGCCGGTGTGGGCAGAGGTGCCTATGTGATCGCCGACTGGGCAGAGGATACCGGGCAGGACCAGGTGATTCTGATTGGCACCGGTTCGGAACTGCAGCTTGCGCTCGAAGCAAGAGGACTCCTGGCAGCCGAGGGAATCGATGCACGGGTTGTAAGCATGCCCAGTTGGGATCTGTTTGAAGTCCAGCCCAGATCATACCAGGAATCGGTGTTGCCGCCCGATGTCACAGCGCGTGTGGCTGTCGAGGCTGGAGTAACAGTAGGTTGGGATCGTTACGTGGGACTCGATGGTGCAGTTGTCGGTCTGGATCGTTTCGGTGCTTCCGGGGCTTACCAGGCTGTCTACGAAGGTCTGGGGATCAGCGCCGAGCGGGTAGCGGAGGCCGCACAAGGTCTCGTTCGCGGGTAATTTCAGGAACAGAAAATGACTATGAAGATAGCAATTGCAGCAGATCACGGCGGCTATTCCCTGAAAGAAGTGCTGGTGCCCTGGCTTCACGACTGCGGCTATGAGGTATTGGATCTGGGAGCTCCCGCCTATGATGGCACCGATGACTATCCTGATTTTGCCTTTCTTGTGGGTGAAGCAATACAGGCAGGTAAGGCAGATCGTGGTATCGTCATCTGTGGCAGTGGGGTTGGCGCATGCATTGCTGCCAACAAGCTGACGGGCATTCGGGCCTGTCTTTGCCATGACACCTACTCCGCTCGCCAGGGCGTCGAACACGACGACATGAACTTGCTTTGCCTCGGCGGACGCATTGTTGGCGATGAACTGGCACGGGAATTGATCCGTGCTTTCCTGGGTGCTGATTTTCAACCGGAGGATCGTTTCCTCCGGCGCCGGCACAAGATCATTGCTAGGGAAGAGAAAGAATAAAGGGCGAACTCCTACGGGGATCACCATGGTGCTGACCGTGGGAGTTCCAGAACACAGCGAGGTTAAACAATCGATGAATCCACTCGTAAAACTTCAGGAATATGGACAGAGCATCTGGTACGATAATATTGAACGCCGGTTGCTTTTCAACGGCGAATTGGCCCGGATGATTGCAGAAGAGGGTGTGCTTGGGCTGACATCCAACCCCACCATATTTGAACGGGCCATCAGCGGCAGCGATGATTACGACCAGGAGATACTGAGGCTCGCCCAACAGGGCCACAACGATGAGCATATCTATGAGGTGCTGACCATCCAGGATATCCAGCAAGCGGCCGACCTTCTGCGGCCCGTTTACGAGCGCACTGATGGGCTGGATGGCTATGCCAGCCTGGAGGTATCACCCCATCTGGCCCACGATGCGGAAGGCACCATTGCCGAAGCGAGGCGTCTCTTTGCCGCGGTAGATCGCCCTAATCTGATGATCAAGGTGCCTGGAACCTCCGAGGGTATTCCCGTAATCGAGGAACTCATCGGTAGCGGCATCAATGTTAACGTGACTTTGTTATTTGCCGAGTCGGCGTATGAGCAGGCTGCCAGAGCTTATATCCGGGGGTTGGAACGATATGCTTCCGGCGGCGGTGATGTAAGCAAGGTAGCATCGGTCGCAAGTTTCTTCGTCAGCCGTATCGACGGCAATAGCGACAAAAGAATCCAGTTTGCCGCCGACAGCAGCGCTGATCCAGCCGAACAGGAGATGCTTCGCAGCCTTCAAGGAAAGACAGCGATTGCCAACAGCAAGCTGGCCTATCAGCGCTTCGAAGAGATTTTCGGCGAGCCGCGGTTCGAACCGTTGCGTGCCAGAGGTGCCCGGGTGCAACGAATGCTGTGGGCCAGTACCAGCACAAAGAACCCCGCCTATCCCGACACCATGTATGTGGATCAGCTGATCGGCCCCGATACGGTCAACACTGTGCCTCAGAAGACCCTTGAGGCCTTTCGGGACCATGGCAATCCTGAGCCGGCAACTGTCATGAAGGATGTCGATCAAGCCGCGCTTAACCTGGAATCCCTGGATGCTGCCGGAATCGACCTGGATGACATCACGGCCGAGTTACTTGCCCAGGGTGTGGCTTCGTTTTCTGCGTCTTACGACAATCTTCTCAAGGTAATAGCAGAGAAAAAATCTACCCTGATTACAACGTAGGTCTATCAAGGAATCTTGTTCAATGTCTGAAATACCCTGGCTCCTTCAGGAGGAAAAGAAAAGCGCGGCAGCCGCGCCACCGGTGGTGATCGTCATCTTTGGCGCATCGGGAGATCTGACACAGCGAAAACTTGTCCCGGCGCTGCATACATTGGCCTGTGAAGATCTGTTGCCGGAACAGATCGCCATATTGGGGGTGGCACGCAGCCCGATGACAGACGAAGAATTCCGTCAAAGTCTTGAGGCCGGTGTCGAGGCCCATGGACGAATGACACCGGAACATTGCCAACGTTGGGGAGAGTTCTCCGAGCGTTTCACCTACATGGCAATCAGTTACGATGACCTTGGCAGCTACGATCAAATTGCGCAGCGTCTTGCCGAATACGAGCAGTTGTTTGAGGGCTGTAACGTGCTCTTCTACCTGGCGACACCACCACAGCTTTACGCGCCAATTGTCAAACGCCTGGGAGAATCGGGCCTGAGTACCAGCAGCAATGATGAGACGTGGCGACGGATTGTCATCGAAAAGCCGTTTGGTCATGATCTCGCCTCGGCCCGGGCGTTGAACAAGCAGTTACATCAGGTTTTCGATGAAAACCAGGTGTATCGGATCGATCACTATTTGGGCAAGGAAACAGTACAGAATCTGCTGGTCTTCCGCTTTGCCAATGCCATATTCGAACCGGTCTGGAACCGGCGCTATGTCTCGAAAGTGTTGATCACGGTGGCCGAAAGCGTTGGCGTGGGTCATCGCGGCGGTTATTATGACCAGGCAGGCGTCGTACGGGATATGATTCAGAATCATGCCCTGCAATTGCTTACATTGACTGCTATGGAGCCGCCGGTAACCTTCAATGCTACCGCCCTGCGCAACGAAAAGGTCAAAGTATTGCAGGCCGTCCGCCCCTTCTCAACGGAAGATGAGCACCTGGCGAGTGTACGCGCGCAGTACCGCTCTACCGACGGCAATGGCCCGACCTATCGGATGGAGAAAGGAGTTGATCCCGAGTCGCAGACGGCCACCTATGCTGCGCTCAGGTTGCATATCGACAATTGGCGATGGCAGAGCATACCCTTTTTTGTCAGGTCGGGCAAGTATCTCAAACAGAAGACCACCGACATCGCCGTGGTCTTCAAGCGAGCGCCCCACCTCCTGTTTCCGCACTCGACAGGGGAACTGTTGCCCCCCAATATTCTTGGCATCTGCATCCAACCCGACGAAGGGATCCACCTCAGCTTTCGAATGAAGGTGCCGGGGGCCGGGATGAACACCCGTAAGGTCGACATGGAGTTCCACTACGAGTCCGATTTTGGTGATGGCAACTTGCCTGATGCATACGAACGTCTCCTGCTGGATGCCTTGTTGGGAGATGCCTCCCTCTTTGCCCGCGGGGATGAAATCGAGCTCTCGTGGGGAATCGTCGATCCAGTGCTGGACGCTTGGAAATCGGGTTCCGTGCCATTGTCGTTCTACGAGCCGGGCACCTGGGGCCCAATGGAGGCCGACGAGCTGGCGGCCAGGGCCGGCGCTACATGGACGCCGGGCTGCGCACCCCACTGACCTGGCTGGCCGCTCTTGTCGAAGAAAGCCCTGTGCGTCGTTGCCGCTTCCCTATCGATGTGCTTTCACAAGGATAACGCAGGAAACCCATAGATCAGCGAGGGACGAATGTCGGAGGTAGTTGTCAGAAAAGATCCTGAAGCCGTTGCCAGACAGGCAGCAACCTGGATCGTCCGTTGGGCTCGAGCCGCAGTAGCTGAACGCGGCCAGTTTCGAATCGCTCTTGCCGGCGGGGGCACCCCTGCCAGGCTGTACGAACTCCTGGCCCGTGAGCCATATCGCTCCATTCTTCCCGTGGCACAGACAGAGGTGTTCTGGGGCGACGAACGTTTTTTGCCCCATGGAAATGCCGGGCGCAACGATACACATGTTCTGCCATTGCTCAGCGAGGCTGGGATTCCGGGACAGAATATCAATCCCGTGCCATACGTGGCCGAGACATCGGATAAAAGCTGCGCTGACAGCCGGCTCGCCAGATCTGCACACCTGTACGAGAAACAACTACAGACTCGACTGGAGCCGGGCCATCCGCTGATGGACGTAATACTGTTGGGTCTCGGCACCGATGGCCACACAGCCTCTCTTTTCCCGGACACTGCGGCCCTCTCCGTAACCGATCATCTTGTGGCGCCCAATCGATCGGCATACGAGGATCGCCATCCGGAACGGATCACGTTGACCTTTCCAGCGATCAATGCCTCGAGGATTATCCTGTTTATGGTCACGGGAAGGGGCAAGCGCGATATATTGCGACGCGTCCTGGATACGCCTGAATCTCCAGTACTTCCCGCTCAACTGGTCGCACCAACCAGCGGCAACCTGTTGTGGCTGGCGGACGAGGCTGCAACGTCATCGGTCCTCTAGACTGACATTCATGGATGCCAGGGCGTTCATTATCCTGCTTCAAGTTTAAGCGATTCCCCTCCGAATTCCATACGTGGAGTTGCCAAGAAAAGAGCAACGTGATATTATTTAGGAGAACCAGGTTTTCCTTCAAGGTTGGCTGGCTCAATTGTTCTTTTCATGCCCTACAACGTCTCCACGCCGCCCCAAAACTTCTTTTCATTCTCTACAGGAGGAACTGTGATGCGTTTGATGCGCGTATTGATCGGTATTCTGATTCTTGCGTTGGTTTTGACGTCCTGTACTGCCATACCCGAGGCAGCTCGGGAAGCGGCTCCAAGTTTTCTCTCCCTCTTACCCAGGCTGGAAATCGATTTCGATGAAGATGGCCAGCCCTCTGTGCTGGGCTTCTCTGTGGACACCCTGGCCCAACTCACCGGCATGGATATGGATAGCATGGCCCTAACCCCTGAAATGATCGCATGGATACAGGCCTATGGCGTGCAAAATGTTGAGTTGATCTCCTCCGAGGACGGTGTCTCGGTACTGGTCAATGGTGAACTGCTTCCCCAGCTCAACTGGGACGAGGAAACCCTGGCAAACGTCGGTAAGGCCACAGGCCTGTTCGACCCTGGCATGGCCAACCTGCTCGACTTTCTGCTTAAGATTTTCCAGCAGGGCGAGATCGACCTCGTTCTGAACTTCCCGGTGCCCGAAGGGGTTGAGCCGGTACCCGTTCGCGATGAGGCCACCGAAGTGCCCAAGATTGCACCGCCCGATGGCGAAAAGACGGTCAACCTGGGCGTGGGCCTGGACTACGACGAGGATGGCAAACTGTGGATGGGCGATATCTCCGCAGAGGACCTCACCCAGCTGACCGGTATCGATTTTCGTTTCTTCCAGTTGACGCCTGAATCGGTGCAGAGTTTCAAGGACATAGGGGTCGACTCGGTGGGAGTCTTGGTCGACGGCTCTGGTTTATTCCTCAACCTAAACGAGTTGCAGATGCCCAATGTTTCCTGGGATACGGACACCTTGAACAGCTTAGTCGATCTGATGACGGTCGATGGTGCTATTGATGAAGGAAGCCTGGAACTGCTGTTGGAGGCGTTGAGCTACACGGGTGCAGACCTGAACTTGCGTCTGCCCGAATAGCTCTCGGAGCCAATAGAGACGGCGGCCTGCTCCCGTTGGGAGCGCGCCGCCGTTTTTTTGTAGAGTAGCGGAGTAGACAAGCACACAATTTGCCAGGACGCAGAGTCGCAATCTACCATGAGCCAGAGAATGCCCGGCCCGTTGTGTTTCCCAATCTGAAGCCGGAAACCCGTCCGATCTCAGAAGTCCCCGATATGATCCAGATCATATTTAGCGGGGTGGATGGTGTGGTAGAGTCAGGACAGACAGAATAGGGTTCGAGGAAAGAACCGGGGGGTCGCCTGGCGGGGCCCGTGGGGTTTGGACGGCCAGGGATATCCAGGACAGCGAACGGAGGGAAGCCATGTCATCGCTGGAGCGGTTAGCGGGCTGGTACAAGAACGGAGAAGAGGAGTTCTACACCAGGGACATCGGTAGTCTGTTCAGTGGGTTACCAAATCGTTTCGAGGCGCCGAATGCTTGGTCGGCTATCAGTAATAAGCACAACCCAGTACGCGTTTGGGTGTATCTTGCCCTGGAGGGTTTGGACCCTGCGTTGTCCGGCGCGATGTACGAAGGCCATGACCCCGACTCAAACGTGCACCATTGGGCCTGGGCGTTAACGATAGGTGGCTCGTATGGCGCTTTGGCGGCTGGGGTCATCAACACTGGACGCGAAGTCACGCAGTTTCGGGGAAACTGGTTCGCTCTTGCGTCAGATGTGTGGTTGGGTAACCGTGGTGCGCTATTGGGCGAACACTTCGCTACCGTTGGCATTCGCGATGTCCGCCAGGCCTGGGGCCTTTATATGGTGAGGTAGCCATGAACAATCGAACATCGTCTCATGGTCAGCCCCGGATAAGCATTTGGTCGAAGGGATTACTACTTCTTGCGATGATGTTTGTGCTTTCAGGCTGCTGGCAGCATCCGTTGGCAGAACCATTGAGACTGGTGAAAGTCGGCATGTTACGTGACGATTCGGTCAAACTGCTGAGCGAAAGGTCGTGGTACCATCAAGAGTGTCCTAATCGTGTCACTATCGATGACCTCTTCTTTTTTGGCAGCCAAAAGTACGATATGGCCGTGGTGTTGATTGTCAGAAGCGAACCCGATAACGGGGCCTTTGTAGTATATGACATTGGTAGTTTCGATGAAGCGAATGTCTGGCATGCCGCCTATAAAGACTGCCTTCAACGTGACCGATTCGAGGAATAGATAGACTGCGGTTGGCTTTCGCTGCCCAAGATATAGGCGGCGAAGCGTTGAGCTAATCGCTTTGGGAACGACGGATCGGGTAGAGAGAGGAAGGCAGAGCCAACGCGGCCCTGCCTTCGTTTCATCGTTCCCTGCGTCCGCGCTCGAGCAGCTGCGCTATCTGCCCTTCGGCGAGCAGTTCGTGGGAGATCCTGCGACTGCGGCCACTGATCGGCTGTTTTGCGCAGCACCCCGGAGTGGGCACGGGCGAGCGGTTGAACAACGAAATTGGGTTGTATCAATTCGGGGTGAGGTGGTATAGTGGGGCTTTGGGCCGGTTCATCAGCCCCGACAGCATCGTACCAGACCCGAGCAATCCGCAAAGTCTTAACCGGTATAGCTATGGATATAACAATCCGTAGCTTTGAGCACGATGCACCTCATTGGGGATAAGATATGCGGTTTGGGCGATTGGAAGGCTGCAGGTACCAGCGCAATCGGTTGCCAACACGCAGTCGATAGGTCAGGATTGTGGCGTTCTGCACGTCAGGTCGCAGTTGGGCAGTGGAACGGTCCACGCTAGGGCCTGTTGACATTTCATTTTTCTCGGGTATATTTGGTCCGAGGAGGTGCATGCAATGTCAACGATTAGGCTTCGAAACGATCAATGGTTGATGATTTACGCCTTTTTGCGTAGCGATCCGC
>JAYELL010000085.1 GCA_034717495.1 Chloroflexota bacterium
GGGAGGGTTTGGACCACGAAGGCGCGAAGGGACACGAAGAGACATGAAGCGCGAAGGGAGCGAAGGGCATGGAGACACGGCGAGGGAGGGGGCGACACGGAGACACGGGGAGGGGGGACGCGGGGAGGGAAAGCTTCATGAAAACGTCATATTTCCGTCAAGAGACTGTCACATGCCTCCTGTAAGCTGATATCAGCCTTGGAGGATATCGCCAGGGCGCTTCCATCACTATTCAGTCCACAGCCCACAGGAGGAAAATGACCATGATGATGGGGTTCGGGGGTTTTGGCCTCCTGTTCATGTTACTCTTTTTCGTCATCATCATCGGTCTGGCAGTCTGGTTGGTGAGTGTCCTGTTTCCGCGCGTTGGCGGCCCAGCCAGCTACACAACCGTCAATCCACCGGGAAATCAGCCCAGTCTGCCTGAGGCCAAGATGCAAGAATCCGCCCTGGACATTCTCAAACGGCGCTACGCGCGCGGCGAGCTAAGCAAGGCTGAATACGAAGCAATGCGAGAGGATATCCTTGCCACTTAGAAGTTGTTTGAAAAGTAGCGGCTATCGGCCAATCGATGGTATAGATTGTAGTTGTGAACAAAAAACTATGCCCAAGCGACTTGACCGACAGCCAGCGGGACACTGTTCGGACACCACCGTCACCTATCTAAAGATTACGAGCGCCTACCTGCCAGCAGCGAGGCCTTCATCACTATTGCCATTTGCCATGACTCGCAACATGTTCCGCAGACTCGCTCCTACTTGACCTTTTCAAACAGATTCTTAGGAACATTGCACCAACACCATTCAATCTGGAGGTTATTATCATGATGGGTTTTGATCGTCGGCCTGGTCATCTGGGCCATCGCCCAGGTGACCAGGTTGGCCGATGGATCAGCTGCTCATGGGATCGCAGGCCCCGCCTCCCGGCAGGATTCCGCGCTGGATGTTCTGAAGCAGCGCTACGCACGTGGCGAGATCGCGAAAAACGAATATGACGACATGCGACGTGATCTAGCCCTCTAACAAGGACCACACGCTTACGGTAGTGTGTGGTCACAAATACTCGTAATAGGGAACCCTTATGAAGAAAATCAGTCGCCGCAAATTTCTGGGCCTCGGTGGCGTTGGCCTGGCTGGCGCCGTTTTGGCGGCCTGTACGCCCCCCACCGCCCTTCCGCAAGCTCAGGACGAAGCCCTGCCCTCCCCGACCCCTTCCGATCTGGATGACGGTCTCAGCCCCTCGCCTTCCTCGAAAAGGACGTCGACAACGGCTTCCGCCACAACGGGCAGCGCCTCCGCAGCCGATACAGAGATCGCCCTCGCGGCCGTGGCAGCCACCATTCCCATCTTCTCCGGCCAGCCCACCCAGGTCTGGACGCTGCAAGGCGAAGTGCTCAAGGGCGATTCGAGCGCCCTGCAACCTTTACCCGACACCTATCTAGGCCCAATTTTGCGCCTGAACAAGGGCCAGCGCCTGCGCGTCCATTTCACCAGCCAGATACCGCAGGAAACCATCGTGCATTGGCACGGCTTGCATGTCCCCGCGGAGATGGACGGGCATCCTCGGTACGTCATCAGGCGGGGCGAGAGCTATCAATATGACTTCGAGGTGCTGAACCGGGCCGGGACTTATTGGTACCATCCCCATCCTCACGGCATCACCGGTCCCCAGGTTTACGCCGGCATGGCCGGCTTTTTCCTGGTCAGCGACGAGGGAGAGCGGGCGGCCGGGCTCCCCAGCGGCGAGTTCGACATCCCCCTGGTGATCCAGGATCGCATGTTTGACCGCAACAACCAGCTCGTTTACCTCTCCAACGGCATGATGGATCAGATGGACGGCTTCCTGGGCGACCAGATCCTGGTCAACGGCCAGCCTGACTTCACCCTGCCGGTGGCCACCCGTCCCTACCGTTTGCGCCTGCTCAACGGCTCCAACTCGCGCATCTACAAGCTGGGCTGGGACAACGGCTCGTCCTTCACCGTGATCGGCACCGACGGCGGCCTGCTGGAGAAGCCGCTGCAGCGGCCATACGTCACCCTGGCCCCGGCCGAGCGCGTCGAGCTGTGGGTAGATTTCAGCCAGCGGGCGGTGGGCAGCGAGGTGGTCCTGCAAAGCCAGCCATTCATCGCTCCAGAGGGCATGACGGGCGGTGGGGGCCGAGGAATGATGGGCAGGACTCCCACAGCGCTGCCTTTGGGCGAGCGCTATCCCATTATGACCGTGCGCGTCGAGAGCCAGTCGGACGAGCGCCTGGCCCTGCCCGAACGCCTTTCCACCATCGAACGCTTGTCGCCGCAGGACGCCACCCAAACACGGCGCGTCGCTTTGCGCATGCAGCCGCCGCGCGGTTGGACGCTCAACGGCCGATCCTTCGAGATGACTGCCGTCGCCCGGGACGAGCGAGTGCGGTTGGGCAGCAGCGAGATATGGGAGTTCGTGAACGAAGGCGGGGGCATGGGCGGCATGATGGGCGGGGGCATGATGACCTTACCACATCCCATGCACATGCACGGCGAGCAATTCCAGGTGCTGGATCGCCAGGTGAATCGGGGCGGGCGCGCGGCCTGGGAGAGTCTCAGCGGCGGCTTTGTGGACGAGGGCTGGAAGGACACCGTGTTGGTGATGCCGGGCGAGCGCGTGAAAGTCATCCGCCGTTTCGACGATTTTACCGGCCTCTTCCTCTACCACTGCCACAACCTAGAGCACGAAGACATGGGCATGATGCGCAACTTCGAGGTCGTCGCCTGACCTTACCGGATTATCATCTGCGCCCGACCACCCCCATCACCCTGGCGGTAGCCCCCGCACGCCAGCAGAAACTGCGCGGCGCTGTGATGGCGGGTATGGGCTACCAGGACATTCGACCAATCACCAGGAGATAACAAATTTGAATTCGACAGACAAAAACCCACCCATCACGCCTTTCCTGCGAACGTTCACGCTGATCGAGACATTGGTGCTCATCGGCGCCGGCTTTGGCCTGTTTCTTTTACCAGCAATCACCCGGCCAGTATGGCCCTGGCAGATTGCTCCTTTCAATGCAGGCTTCCTGGGGGCCATTTATCTGGGAGCCATGGTCCCGGTGGCCTTTATGTATCTTACAGGGCGCTGGTCGCCGACCCGACCGGTGCTGAGGGCCATTTTTACATTCACGTTTATCGTCCTGGCCGTCTCGATTTTGCACATTGAGCAATTCGATTTCAGGTCATGGTCTGTCTGGGCCTGGTTTGCACTGTATATCACCCTTCCGTTGAGTGCAGGCTATCATTCGTGGCTCTACCGTTCGATGCCCACCACCCACCTGAACCCCGTACCTCGAAGCTGGCGCACGATCTTGCTTGTCACCAGTTTCCTGCTCACCCTATACGGCCTCGGCTTGCTGCTCTTTCCATCTGTTTTCAGCAGCATATTCCCCTGGAAACTGGACGTATTTCACAGCCAGCTTTACAGTGCCACGTTCATTACCGGCGGCGTGATGATGTATTCCGTAGCGAAGGCCGCCACGCCCGCTGAATTCATCGCCGCCGGGCTGACTGAGGCCACATTCAGCATCTTTTCGATTTTGGGGTTGATTGTGGTGGATTTGAGCGTAAAGAAAATCGACTGGACTGCACCGAACACCCTGATCTGGCTGGCATTATTGGCTGCTTTGGCGGCGCTGGGCATCGCCATGATTGTGGCGGGAAAACGCCAGGTTCCCCGGGCGGAGCTGAACCCGAGCCCGGCAGAATAATAGGGCGCGGCTCATCGTGTTCAACCAACAACTTGACCCTAACAATCTCTTTGAGGGCGGTGATCTCGCTCCCCTCACCAACGCGGCTCGGGAACAGAACGTCACCATCGTCTGTGGGCTGAACGAGCTTCCCGCAGACCACAGCGAATTGACGCGGACGAGTTCTTGCTCACCAAGATCTCAAAACACGATGACCTTGTCCGCGTCCAGCGCCCAATCGCCCATCAGACTCAGACCGCTATCCAGCACATTTTCGATTTTGTCTTCAGGCCCGATCCCGCGGGCCTCGCAGCAAGAGCCTCAGGTCGCCACCTTTCCTCGCCGGGCCAGGGATTTGAGCATGCGTTCCACGTTGTAGTACCCATTCGGCGTGGTCTGGCCCTTGCGGGCGCACTGCACCCCATCGCCGATCAGAAAGATGCGAACGGCGACTTGCGGGCGCTTGATCAAATTCAATGCAAGACGCAAGCCGTTGTACGCTCGTTCGTTGCCGTACGGCCCGTCATTGATGATGAAAAGGACGCTTTGTGACATGGTTCTCTCCCTCCCTGATTTGCTGGTCGAGTAATATGATCTTATCATATATCCTCAACCGTCAGGCAAGGTATCTTTGACGGTGACGATGAAACCCTGGCGAGAGGGGTCTCGGCAGGGACAAGCAGCGGGATCGGCCGGATCCAGATCGTGGTTTCCCGAGGTGGGCGGCATGACATCGGGATCCTCTTGGCGCAGGCAGCGTGAGTTACAGACCGACTTGGTGGATTGGCGCTGGTAATCTCGTCCGTTGCAGTAGAGCCGGTAACCATGGGTGCAAAGAGGAGGGGCGACGCATTCCCCACAGGCACTTGGTCAAACACAAATGGCTCATCCGATGGGACATCTCCCATTAACCGGGTCATCCGCGAGGAATGCGTCGCCCCTACCGGCTGCCGTCCGTGGTCCGCCGTCGTCTGAGCATATTGTTACCTGTGTAACTCCAGTCAGTAAGCGGATGGAAGGGGGGATTACGGCCGGGGTGTTGGGGGTGGTCGGGAGTGGATGACGTCTTTAGTATAACTGAGACATCGTGTTATAATAACATCGGCCTTTAAATATAGAGGATGTATTCAGCTTTATCAGAGGCAGCCCACAGTAATGGACACGTGCTTTTGCGGCCACTCCAGACATTCAGCACCCGGGCAGGTCGCTATGTTTCACACCTCCAGGGTTACCGGGCCTTTCACATAACGCGAGAAACTAATGCAAGAAACGGTTGACGGAGGTTCAGGTGTCTGACTCATCACGATGGGAAGAATTGAAAGACCAGCTCTACGACGGAGTGATAGACGGCGACGAGCATTCAGTTTCCGAGCTTACTCGGGAAGCCCTCGCTGAGGGCATGGGGGCGGAAGAGGTGCTGTACGATGCACTGCTCCCGGCGCTGGAAGAAGTGGGAGAACTCTTTGAAAAGGGGGAGTACTTCGTACCGGAAATGTTGACGGGGGCCAAGGCGATGAAATCCGGATTAAACGTCTTGCGGCCCATTCTGGCTCAAGGCGGCACCAAGCCTGTTGGCACCTACCTGCTGCTCACGGTCAAGGGCGACATCCACGATATCGGCAAGGATCTGGTCAGGGTGATGCTGGAGGCAGCTGGATTCCACGTGATCGATCTGGGAGTCAATGTATCACCCGAGACGATGATAGAAGCGATAGAGGAACACAAGCCTGAAATCGTAGGCTTTTCGGCTTTCCTCACCACAACCATGCCCATGTTCAAGACCAACATCGATGCTCTGATCGAAGCCGGGCTGCGAGACCAGGTCAAAGTCATGGTCGGCGGCGCTCCCATCACGGAGGAATATGCTATCCACGTAGGAGCCGACGGCTTTGCCGAAGAAGCGAGCACGACGACCCGAATAGCCAACGATTTCCTGGAGAATCCAGACGATTCCCAATATCTTTTGCAGGCCAAGGCCCACACGCCCACCCAAAGTTTCGCTCGTATCAAGGGCTCGTTCGATCTGCCTAAGCCCAAACGCAGGTTTCCGTCGAAACCAGCAATGACCTCCTTGGAACGCGTCCTGGCAGTGCTAAACCACGAAGAGCCTGATCGGGTCCCCCATTTTGAGTGGGTGCATGACGCCGATTTGATTCAAACAATGACCAGGGGTGGCGATTATTGGGACTTGATCGAACTGTTAGATATCGATGGCGTCATGGTGGCTCCCGCCTATCGCAAGCAGGATCTTGGTGGCAACCGGCTGGTGGATGAGTGGGGTGCCGTGCGCGAGATCGGCAAAGACAATTATGCCATGCCAGTCGATGCCCAGGCCCCACTCAAGACGCTCAAAGATCTGGAGACCTGGCAGCCTCCCGACCCTGACGACGACTTTCGCTACGACAGAATCCGCGAGACTGTTGCACGGTTCGGCGGGCGCCGCGCGATCATCCTGCAGATGCGTGACGTCTGGTCAGGCCCGCGTGACTATATCGGCTATGCCCAATTGTTCATCAACCTGAAAGAGTGCCCGGAACTTGTGGAGGGGGTTGTCACCAGATGCGTCGATCATTATATTCGGGTGATCGAACGAGCGGCGGAGATTGGCGTCGATATCGTCTTTTCGGGCGACGATGTAGCCGACAACCGCGGGCCGATGTTCAAGCCCGAGTTGTGGGAAAATCTGTTTTTGCCACACTATCGGCGCCTTGTGAATGCCATCCATGACGTCGGGCTGCGTCACTGGAAACACAGTGACGGCAATATGTATCCCCTGCTCGATAGCATTGTTGCCGCCGGTTCCGATGGCATCGACCCCATCGACCCTTCCGGCGGCATGGAACTGAAGGTGGTCAAGGCCAAGTACGGCGACAAGGTGGCCATCAAGGGCAATGTGGACCAGCTTGAATTGCTGATGTATGGCCCTCCCGCCGCAGTGGTGGAAGCGGTCAAAGCCTGTATTCGGGATGCAGGTGCGGGCGGCGGCTACGTTTGCTCATCCAGCAACTCCATTCACTCCGGCGTCGATCCTGAACTCTACCGGATCATGATCGATACCATCCATCACTATGGCTGCTATCCATTGGATGTGGACATGCTGGCGCCTGTACATTCCTCCTAAACCTGGACAAGCCAGAGAAACGCTGATTGCGCAGACCTCCGGCGCAGATTTCCGCCGATCTTCTCTGATGTCTGATCAGCGTTTTTCTGCGTTAATCAGCGGTAATGTTTTCTTCTTTTCACCGCTGACCTGTCCTGAGCAACGTCCCGAGCTTGTCGAGGGGCGTAGTCGAAGGATCACCGCAGACCTCCAGCGCGGATTTCCGCCGATCTTTTCTTGGATTTATCTGCGGTTCATCCTTGTCAGGTTCGTGGCTGATTGTCTTGCCCAGTGTGCAAGAATCTGACTCGTAAGGTAATAACTTCTTCTGTCCGACAGTTTTACTGGTAAACCAGCACGAAGATGCCCACTGCCCACTCGGCAATGGGCATCTTGCCTGAAAAACCCACAAACCCCTTGACAAAGTTTCACAATTCAACTATACTATTTCACAAGTTATCATAATAAATCCTCAGATTGTCACAATATATAGCTTCAAGGATGGAGCATGTGGCCAGGCCGATGGAGGTTCAAAAGCGATGGCAGGTGATCCTGTCATTGCTGAAGGAAAAGGGGGAAGTAGGGGTCGATGACCTGGCCGCGCGCCTCGATGTCTCCTCCAACACCATTCGCAACGACCTCAACGCCATGGCGGCAAAGTCATTGCTGATCAAGGTGCGGGGCGGGGCGGTGGCGGCAGCGAGCAATGGTCAGCCAGAGCGAGTGTTTGCCGCCAAGACCAAAATAAAACGGCGGGAGAAAGAACTGATCGGCCGGTACGCCGCCAGTTTAGTCGAAAATGGCGATGCTATCGTGCTGGACGCATCCAGCACGGTCTATCATCTTGCCATATTGCTGCAGGATCGTCGCGACCTGACTGTGGTTACCAATGGCCTGGAAACCGCCATGCTACTGGCACAGAACTCGTCCAACAAGGTCATCCTGGCCTCGGATGTGGTGAGTTCGGATGGATACTCGTTGATCGGCGATCTGAACCCCAATTTGATGCAGAACTTCACAGCAGCCAAATGCTTTTTCTCCTGCACTGCCTTCTCCAGCGACCAGGGGATGATGGAGATGGATGTGGACGAGGGAGAACTCAAGGCGCAGATGCTGGCGCTGGGTGAAAAGACCATTGCATTGGTGGACCACAGCAAACTCGACACGATGGGCGCCTATCGCTTTGCCGGCCTGAAGGATATCGATACATTCATCACGGATGATGCCATCGAGCCGCATCAACTGCAGGCCCTTCAACGGATTGCTACCTTTCGGATTGCCACGGTAAGCGACAACTCGGCCGAGGTATTCGAACCGACGCAAACGTTGGTACGCAAACGCACCTATCGGATTGGTTTCGCCAATCTGACGGAAGAGATGATATTTGCCCAGCAAGTGCATCGCAGCCTGGAGCGGGCCGCCGAGAAGTTTGAAAATGTCGAATTGCTGATCCGTGACAATCGTCTCGACCGCCAAACAGCCTTGGACAATGCCGATTGGTTTGTGGCCAACCAGGTCGATCTCATGATCGAATACCAGATCGACGCCCACGCCGGCAACATCATCATGGATAGGTTCAACCGGGCCGGCATCCCTGTTATTGCTGTTGATATTCCGTTGCCCGGAGCGACATTTTATGGCGCCGACAACTTCCGGGCGGGTTATCTGGCAGGCGAGGTGTTGGGTGCCTGGGTTCACACCCATTGGGACGGGCGATTGGATCTGTTGCTGAAGCTGGAAATGCCGGAGGTCGGGCCAGTGACCAGCGCCCGTTTGCTTGGTCAGCAGGTCGGGCTGGAATCGATATTGGGCTTCCTGGGCGACGATCGGATCATTTCCCTGGACTGTCCTGGCGTGCTTGACGCGGCCGTGGAGAGAGTGAAAAAAATCATACCTACGCTTGCGGAGGATGCTCGTATCGGCATCATCGGCATCAATGACGAAGCAGTCCTGGGCGCGCTGACCGCCTTCGAGCAGGCCAGTCGTCTCTCCCAGGTTGTCGCAGTCGGCCAAAACGCCGACCGCCTGGGTTGCACAGCGCTGCGCCGGCCAGACTATCCCTTCATTGGCACGACACGTTTCGGGCCCGAAAATTATGGTGAGGGATTGTTGCACCTCGCCCTGAAAATCCTCAACGGTGAGGCCGTGCCGCCGGCCGTTTTTAATCAACATGTGGTCATCACTCGCGAAAACGTCGACGAATACTACCCATCCAAGCGAACAGTCCCAGCGCCAGCAGTGGCAGGATTGACCGCCCACTCTTGAAAACTTCATTTCCGTTCTCCCTCTCTCTCAACCACTTCCTTAAAGGAGGAAACTGACATGTCCAAAAAGCTATTGCTCATTACATGGCTCCTGTTGGCGGCAGTGTTATTGGCTGCCTGCGGCGGTGCAACAACGCCTGCGGAAGCACCCGCTGCACAGGAACCTGCGGCTGAAAAGCCTGCAGCTGAGGAACCAACGGTGAAAACCGCTGAAGACATCAAGATCGGTATGAGCGTGCTGAATCTGGCCAATCCCTTCTTCGTGGCCCTGGCTGCGGGCGCTCAGGATGAAGCGGACAAACTTGGCGTCGAACTTGTCGTCAACGATCCCAAAGATGACGTCAATACCCAGGTCACACAGCTTGAGAACTTTATCAACGCCGGCTTCGACGGCTTCGTCGTCACTGCCGTGGACCCCGCCGCCATCGCTCCCATTGCCAAGGATGCCCTCGACCGGGGCATGTATGTCGTTGCCCACACTTCCGACCTTGGGGAAGAGAACCAGACGGGGTTGGTCTGGGCGGTCGAGCACGACATGGGCGTCACCCTGGGCCGTCAGGCAGGCGAATGGGCCAAGACCCACATCGCCGATGGCGAGACCCTGACTCTGGCCATCCTCAACTACGACATCATTCCGCAGGTGATTCAGCGCCGCGAGGGTATCGTCGACGGCATCGCCGAAGTATTTGGCGACAACTATGAGGTGGTCGGCACAGTGACAGCCGGCGACCCCATCGCGGGAGCTGAAGCGGCTGAAAACTGGCTGCAGGCCCACCCAGACCTGGACATGATCGTCGGCATCAACGACGGTGGCGCTCTTGGCGCTTATCAGGCGGTAATCGCTGCCGACAAGGACGACCCCGACACCTTCTTCGTTGGCGGCATCGACGCCACCGATGAAGCCCTGGCAGCCATCATGGACGGCGGTTCCTACCTGGCTACTGTGGATCAGCAACCCTATGAGATGGGTGCGCTCACCGTGCGTTCGCTTGTCTCTGCTATCCAGGGCGAAGCGGTTGACGCAATCAGCGCCATCAAGCTGGCGCCGGTCAATGCCTCCAATGTCGAGGAATTCATGGGCGGGTCTGGTGAAGCCACGACCGCAGGCGACGCCGATACCGAAGGCAGCGCCGCCACAGGCGACACAGAATCCGTCAAGACGGCATTGGAGGAACAGGGTCTGAGCGACATCAAGGTCGGCATGAGTGTGCTGAATCTGGCCAATCCCTTCTTCGTGGCCCTGGCTGCAGGCGCACAAGATGAAGCCGATGCCCTGGGCGTCGAGATCGTCATCAACGATCCCAAAGATGACGTCAATACCCAGGTCACCCAGCTTGAGAACTTCATCAATGCCGGATTTGATGGGTTTGTCGTTACTGCCGTTGACCCGGCAGCCATTGGGCCACTGGCCAAAGAAGCACTGGACAAAGGCATGTTCGTCGTCGCCCATACGTCTGATCTGGGCGAAGAGAACCAGACGGCGTTGGTCTGGGCGGTCGAGCATGACATGGGTGTCACCCTGGGCCGCCAGGCTGGCGAATGGGCCAAGGCCCACATCCCCGATGGCGAGACCCTCAAACTGGCTATCCTCAATTACGACATCATCCCACAGGTGATCCAGCGCCGCGAGGGTATCGTCGATGGCATTGCCGAGGTATTCGGCGACAGCTACGAGGTGGTCGGCACAGTCACAGCGGGCGACCCCATCGGTGGTTCCGAAGCAGCGGAAACCTGGCTGCAAGCCCATCCCGATCTGGATATGATCGTCGGCATCAACGACGGCGGCGCGCTCGGCGCTTACCAGGCCGTGATCGCTGCTGACAAGGATGACCCCGACACCTTCTTCGTGGGCGGCATCGACGCTACCGATGAAGCGCTGGCGGCCATTCAGGAGGGCGGCAGTTACCAGGCCACCGTCGACCAGCAACCCTACGAGATGGGTGCGCTCACCGTGCGGGCATTGGTCTCTGCCATTGCCGGCCTGCCGGTGGACAAGATCAGCGCCATCAAGCTGGCGCCGGTCGATGCTTCCAATGTCGAAGACTTCATGAACTAGACAACCCAACTGATTCAAGCCTGCTCGGCGCCACCTTGCTCTCTTCTGGCGTCGAGCAGGTCCCACCTGAGACTATTGATCATGTCTACGGATACCATCCTCGAGCTCAAAGCAATCACCAAACAATATCCTGGCACCCTGGCGGTCGATCATGTGAGCCTGACCATTGAAAGGGGCGAGGTGCATGCCATTGTCGGCGAGAACGGCGCCGGAAAATCCACCCTGATCAAGATGCTGACAGGGGCTGTCTCGCCCACCTCAGGGACCATCATTTTCGAAGGCCAGACCTTTGAAAGACTCGATCCGCGACAGGCGATTGCCTTCGGCGTCGGCGCCATCTACCAGGAGTTTAATCTGATACCGGGTTTGAGCATTGCCGCCAATATCTTCCTGGGCCGCGAGCGCAAGCGTGGGGTGTTTATCAGCGACCGTGAGGCCGAACGGGAAGCGCAAACGCTCATCGACGAATGGGATGTGGGCCTGGATGCCCGTACTTTGGTCATGGATTTGAGCATCGCCGAACAGCAGATCGTTGAGATCATCAAGGCGATTTCTCAGGATGTGAAACTACTGATCATGGACGAGCCGACGGCATCGCTGACGCTGGACGAGGTCGGAATCCTGTTCGATCTTACGCGCCAGCTTCAGGAAAGGGGCGTTACGATCATCTACATTTCCCATCGCCTGGAGGAGATTTTTGAGCTTTGCGAGCGAGTGACCGTGCTACGCGACGGCCATCTGGTTGTTACACGCATGGTGGCGGAGACAACCGAACCACAGTTGATCCGGTATATGGTGGGGCGTGAGCTGGGCGACTATCCGAGCAAGGAGCCGCCCTCTGATGAGGTAGTGCTCGCCGTCAGAAATCTCTCGGACGGTCAGGTCTTCGAGCAGGTCTCTTTCGACTTGCACAAGGGCGAAATCCTTGGCATGTATGCGCTGATCGGCGCGGGCCGTACCGATGTAGCCATGACGCTGTTTGGCGCAAAGCGTCGCCAGGCGGGCGAGGTAAGCGTGAACGGTCAGATCGTTGATATTTCCAGCCCCGCCATAGCATTCGACAATGGGCTTGGCCTCGTGCCTGAGGATCGCAAAGGGCAAGGGCTGGTACTTCTGATGCGCTCCAGTGAAAACATGACGCTGAGCACGATCCAATCCTTGTCGAACCAGAGCTTCATCAATCGCAATGCCGAGGCAGGCGTAGTCAATCATTACCAAGACAAACTCAAGATGCAGGAGCATGTGCCCCGAGAAGAAGCTCGAAATCTCAGCGGCGGCACCCAGCAAAAAGTCGTCGTAGCCAAGGTGTTGGCAAGCGATGCTGAGATCATTCTCTTTGACGAGCCCACGCGTGGCATCGACGTCGGGGCCAAACACGAGATCTACGAATTGATGGTTCAACTCTGCGGCGAAGGGAGCGGCATCCTCATGATCTCTTCGGAGATGCCGGAGTTGCTGGGCATGTCCGATCGCATTTTGGTCATGCGGGAGGGCAGATTGGTGGGTGAATTCCCCCGCGGCGAAGCAACCGAAGAGGATCTTCTAACTCTTGCCGCGGGCCAGGAAGCGGTTCCTATCTAGCGGCTGGTCCGTTTTGCGATCCAACTGAGAGCATATGTATGGAAACAGAAAAATCAACGACAAGCACAGCATCTCGGAATGGCCAATTCAGCCGCCTGCTGTCGAACTCCGGGCAGACACTAAGCCTTGCTTTGGTGCTCATTGCGCTCTTCGTTTTCTTCTCCTTGACAACCGATGCGTTTATGACGCAGCCAAACCTGATCAACATTATGCGGCAGGTGTCGTTTACAGGCATCACGGCCGTCGGTGCGGCCATGGTTCTGCTCATTGGCGGTATCGATCTGTCCATCGGTTCGGTGCTTGCATTCACCGGCGTCATTGCTGCAAAGGTGATCATTGAAGCGGGCATGCCGCCGCTGGTAGGCCTCTTCGCCGGTGTCGGGGCCGGCATGTTGGTGGGACTGATCAACGGCCTGATCATCACCCGGCTGCACATCCCGGCCTTGATCACCACCCTCGGCACGCTGACGATCGTGCGTGGCATCAGTTTCACGCTGACAAGTGGCTTACCTGTTTTTGGCTTTCCCAAAGAACCGTTCCTGGGATTCGAGAAGGGTGTGCAAGCCGTGGGCAAAGGCTACATCGGCGGCATTCCTGTGCCGGTTATTATCATGATCACCGTGTTTATTCTGGGATATATCTTTCTTTACCGCACCTATTTTGGCCGCTATATTTACGCGATTGGTGGCAATGCCGAGACCTCGCGCCTGTCAGGTATCAAGGTTGAGCGCATGCAGTTGCTGGTTTACACGCTGGCAGGCTTGCTGACAGGCGTGGCGGGGATGATCGTGATGGGACGTGTCAATTCAGGCCAGCCCAGCATCGGCGTCGGTTTCGAGCTGGAAGTGATCACGGCGGTAGTTTTAGGTGGCATCAGCATCGCCGGCGGATCCGGCAGTTTGCTCGGCGTGATCCTGGGGGTGTTCATCATGGGCGTCCTCAGCAATGGCCTTATTATTCTCAATGTTTCGGAATACAACCAGATGGTCGTGCGCGGCCTGGTATTGTTGCTGGCGGTGGGCATCGACCAGCTCAGAATCAGCGCGCGACGCACTTAGTAGCTGTTTGAAAAGGGGCCGAAGATCTCTTATCGGTTTCTACTCGATGCATCATCAAGGAGCACAAATGACTTTGGCTACATGGGAGCAACAATATGAGGTCCTCGCCAATGTTCTCATGGACAGAGGTATGACAGTTGAGGATGTGAAAGATAAGTTGAAGCAGCAGGTCATCGAATTACCTTCGTGGGCGGTAGGCAATTCAGGTACGCGCTATGGCGTTTTTCGAGAGGATGGCGCCGCGCGCAACATCTGGGACAAGATCGAAGATTGCGCCGAGATCCAGCGTGTGGTCGGCATCTGCCCGGTCATGGCCAGCCATGTGCTGTGGGATGTGACCGACGATGGCCGTTATGAACCGGTGCGCCGGTACGCGGCGGAACGCGGGCTGACAATCGGTACGGTCCATCCCAACACATTTATGGGCCAGGAATTCCGCCTGGGAAGTGTGTGCAGCCCGGACGAGGCAACCCGCACCTCGACCATCAAACATTTCATCGATTGCGTGCGCATCACCCGCGAAATGGGTTCCAAGGTCATCGGCATCTGGTTAGCTGATGGTACCAATTATCCCGGCCAGGACCACCTTCGCACTCGCAAGCAACGCCTGTTTGAGGGATTGAAAGCTCTGTATGATGCGATGGATGAGGATATGACCCTGGCCGTTGAATACAAATATTTCGAGCCCGGTTTCTACACGAGCGATCTGATGGACTGGGGCATGTCGTTCATGATGTGTCAACAGTTGGGTGAGCGGGCCAAGGTGCTGGTCGATGTGGGCCATCACCCGCTTAGCGCGAACATCGAGCACATCGTCTCCATTCTCCTGGACGAGGGCAAGCTGGGCGGCTTCCATCTCAATGACCGCAAATATGGCGATGATGACCTGATGGCAGGCACCGTCAACCCCCTCCAGCTTTTCGCCATTTTCGACCAGATCGTGGACGCGGCGCAAGACCCGGCAACGAGCGAAGCTGCTGAGAGCGTCATCTACATGCTGGATCAGTCCCACAATATCGAGCCAAGCATCGAGGGCATCATTCAGTCGGTGATGAATGCGCAGACTGCCTACGCAAAGGCTCTGCTGGTCGAGCGCGAAAAGCTGGCAGCGGCGCAACAAGCGGGCGATGTCATCCTGGCCAATCGAACCCTGATGGATGCCTATGAATTGGACGTGCAGCCTCTGCTGAAACAGGTGCGTGTGGAGATGGGTCGCCACCCTGATCCAATTGTCTCATATCGCGAGGGCGGCTACGCACAAAAGATCAATGAGCAGCGCGCCGGCGCCGGTATCGGCGCGCTGGGGGGATAGGGATATGAAACGAGTCGGCATGACATGGCGGGTCCATCCCGAACACCTGGAACCATATACCGACATCCATCTCAGCCCCTGGCCCGAACTATTGGAGGCCATCCAGGAGGTCGGCATCCATAATTACAGCATTTTCGTGCTCGGTAATCGCATGTTCGCTTACATGGAAGTAGATGGCGATATCGGCGAAGCGCTGGCCAAGCTGGGCGAGACCGATGTCTACAAGCGCTGGGCGGTCGAGGTCAATCCCTGGGTGATGCCCGCGGCCGTCGAGGGTGGTGACATTCAGTTCATGGAAATCGAGCAGATTTTCTTTTGCCCCTAATCGAATGCGCTACGAAACACTTCTTCCCTGCGAATTCGATGCCATTCTTGAAACAGCGCCGGTCGCCTACCTGCCCTGGGGGGCGCTGGAGTGGCACGGCTATCACATGGCTCTGGGCAATGATGGCCTCAAGGCACACGGCATCCTGCAAAAGGTAGTAGAACGAACCGGCGGCGTGGTCCTGCCACCTGTCTGGTGTGGATTCGATACCCTGAAGCAGCCGGAACATGGCGGCTTTCCACTCACCCTGGAATTTAGGCGGGAGACCGTCATGCAATTGCTGACCGAGTACCTGGAACAACTGGCCGATATCGGTTTCAAGCTGATCGTCATCGTCAGTGGACATTATGGGCCGCCGCATATCGCAGCCCTGGTGGAGGCCGCCAATCTCTTCACTATCTGGCAGACGCAATACGACACGCGGGTGTGGATTATCCCCGAATATGACCTGGTCACCGACCTGGGTTACCGCGGCGACCATGCAGCCAAGTGGGAGACTGCCATCCTCATGCACTTACATCCTGAACTGGTCGATCTCAGCCGCCTGGATGACGTAACCGCGGGCGAGACAGGTGGCATTCTGGGCGAAGACCCACGCCAGACCGCCACGCCCGAGCTGGGCGCGGAAATCGTGGCTGCCATCGTCGAGCGCCTGACAGAACGGGTCGAGCGATTCTTGACAGTCGGCCACGAATGAACATACCTGAAAGTTTCAAAGTGAGAGGGGAATCATGGGCAAATATATCGCCATCGACATCGGCGCCGAAAGCGGCAGGGTGATAATCGGAACCCTCGCAGATGGAAAAATCAGCCTGGAAGAGGTGTGTCGGTTTGCCAACGGCCCGGTGCAGGTCATGGGCCATCTGCGCTGGGATGCATTGCATCTGTTCAGTGAAATCAAGCGAGGATTAGCAGCAATCGCCCAAAAGCACGGCGACGAGTTTATTTCGATGGGCATTGATACTTGGGCTATCGACTACGGCTTGCTCGACGCCGATGGCGAGTTACTGGGCAATCCCTTCGCCTATCGCGATGTCCGCACTGAAGGGATGATGGAATATGCATTCAAACGTATCTCGCAACGTGATATTTTCGAGCAATCCGGGGGCATTCAGTTCCTAAGCGTAAACACGCTCTACCAATTGGCGGCGATGGTTGCTGCCAATTCGCCACAACTGAGCATCGCCCATGATTTTCTCCTGATGCCCGATCTGCTGCACTACTGGCTGACAGGGGTTAAGGCCTGTGAGTACACCAACGCCACGACCACCCAGTTCTATAATTCACTGATCGGCGATTGGTCAGACACCATTCTTGAGGCCCTGGGTATTCCCAGGCACCTCTTCCCGCAGGTCATTCAGCCCGGAACCGTTCTCGGCCCGATTTTGCCTGAAGTAGCCGAGGAGGTCGGACTCACTCTGCTTAGCGTCGTCGCGCCCGCCACCCACGATACTGCCTCTGCCGTGGTCGCTGTGCCTGCAGAGAATGATGATTTCGTATGGCTCAGTTCGGGGACCTGGTCCTTACTAGGCGGCATCAACGACAGAGCCATCGTCACCGAAGAGACCCTGGAATACAACATCAGTAGCTATGGCGGGGCAGGCGGCATGGTGCTGCCCTGGAAAAACATCATGGGCCTGTGGCTTGTGCAAGAGTGCCGGCGTCTCTGGGCAAAACAAGGCGACGATTATTCGTACGAGCAACTCACCCGGATGGCCGGGGAAGCGCGTCCCTTTGTCGCCATCATCGACCCCGACCATCCATCTTTCCTCGCCCCCGCTGATATGCCCGGGGCGATCCGGGCATTCTGCCGTGATGCTGGCCAACCGATGCCTGAGACCAGCGGCGAGATCGTGCGTACGGCGCTGGAAAGCCTGGCTCTCAGATATCGTTGGGTGGTAGAGAAGTTGGAGATTCTCCTTGCTCGAAAATCAGAAACCTTGCACGTAGTCGGGGGAGGATCACAGAATCAACTGCTCAACCAGTTTGCCGCGGACGCCACCCGCTTGCCGGTGGTCGCCGGTCCGGTGGAGGCCACAGCCCTGGGAAATGTAGCTGTGCAAGCGATGACAACCGGCGAATTAGCATCGTTGGATGAAATTCGACGAGTGATACGCAACTCCTGTGATGTCGCTGTTTTCACGCCAGGAGATAGCAGGCCCTGGGATGAGGCGTATGAACGGTTTTTGCGCCTGGTTGGGTAGAGTTTATTTCACAATGAAGGCGCAGGCTCGACCAGGCCTGCGCCTTCTGGATTCTGTGAATTTCCGGTACAATCCGGTGCTCATCGGTTCGGTCAAGCTCTTCCAGGAAAGCGATGGGCATGTGTGGGATGGGCAGGTGGAAGAGACCATGTAGCAGCTTTTGGACCTGGGCATTAAGAAACTGGTGATGCTGACGGGAGACAATGAACGGGTGGCGTTGGAGATCGGCCGGGGTGTTGTGGGGTGACCGGGGGCGGATGATGCCGGGGTTGTGGGCCTTCACGATGCGTTTGGTCTCGAAGCGCCAATCGGATACAATGGGGACAGTTGCCATTGGCGCCCGTGCAGTGTCTTCCTCATGCCGCCGATGCAGCAACGGTATTGCGTTGGGCTAAGAACAGCAAAGTTCAGGGCATTTGTCAGGGCTGCCAGACGGTGAACAATATCAGTCGGTGAGCCGGTCAATACATATGAACAACTTCCAAGAAAAAGCCAACCTTATCTGGAACATAGCTGACCTGTTGCGCGGTGATTACAAACCCCGCGATTATGTGGATGTGATTCTGCCCATGACAGTTTTTCGACGCCTGGATCAGGCCATGGAGGAAAAACGACAAGCGGTGGGGGATGATCACAAGCGCTATCGTGGCGAATTGAAGAATCTCGACGGCTTTCTACAGCAGCGTTATGGCCGGGTCTACAACACATCGCCCTACGACTGGCGCAAGCTGATGGAAGCGCCCGACGACATCGCCCAGAACCTGGTCACCTACTTGAACGGCTTCAGCCCCGATGTGCAGGACATCATCGAGAAATTCGATTTCCGACGCCAGATCAACCGTTTGCAAACCGCCCGCCTGATTCACCCTATCCTGCAGGAATTCACCCAGGTGGATTTACATCCTGATCGGGTCAGCAACCGGGAGATGGGACTGATATTCGAGAATCTGATCCGCCGTTTTAGCGAGCAATACAACGAGACCGCCGGCGAACATTTTACGCCCCGAGAAGTGATCCGCTTGATGGTGCATCTGCTCTTTGCCGAACAGCGGCAACGCCTGGATGCCAAGCTACGCGAGCAGATGCGCATCGAGATTCGGCAATTACAGCACCGTCTGGGCACCACAAGTGTGTATGTCACCCACGACCAGGCCGAAGCCATGAGCATTTCTGACCGCATTGTGATCATGAATCATGGCAGAATTGAGCAGATAGGGCCGCCGCTGGAGATCTATTCAAGGCCGCGCAACCGTTTTGTGGCGGACTTCATCGGCAAAGTGAACTTCCTATCTGCACAGGTCAGCGGCCCTGGACGGGTACGGCTGGCCGGCCAGGAGTTGGCGGTGGACGATTTGCCCGAACTGGCGGTGGGCAGCGACACTGTGTTGACTATTCGCCCGGAAGCAATCGGCCTGTCCAAATCGGATGGACAGCTTGCCGGCGAGATCGTCTGGGCCACATTTCTGGGAGGAATCGTCGAATATAGCATCTCTGTCCAGGCGTTGGGAGAGATCACCGTCCACCAGGAAAACCCGGCCGTGCGCGGCCTGCACGAGATTGGCGAGACCGTCCGTCTGGAGTTCTCTTCTCAGGCGTTGCACGCCTTGCCAGAGGGCTGACAGAGAGACTTCCCGGGAAACCCGAAACCACCAAAAAAGCGGGCATGACGGTGTCCTCGACGCCGTTGTGGATGATGGCGAACCTATACCATGCGCGGAGTCGCTGACGTGCGTTACCCTATTTTGCTGACACTGTTCGCAGCCCTGGCGCTGGCCGGCTGTAACGGCGTGGCCCAGCCAGCCGATGAGTTTCGCCCTCCCAGCGCGGAAACCCCTATTTTACAGGCCGATGCACTTCCTGCCGCAGGGACGACGCATTTTGTCAGCCCCCATGGCGACGACGGCCATGCAGGGACCTTCGAAAAGCCCTGGCGGACCCTCCAACATGCAAGTGACAGCGTGATACCAGGCGATACCGTCCAGGTTCGCGGGGGGAGGTACAGTGAAAATGTGATCATTTATCGCTCGGGCGCGATCGGTCTGGCCATCACCTTCACCAATCGACCGGGAGAAACGGTGATTCTGGATGGCCGCAACCAGCTCTATGCCGCCTTCGAGCTGGCCGACGGCCAGACCGGATCCCAGGTTTCTGACATCGTCATCAGCGGCTTCACCATCCAAAACTACACCGGTTTCGGCATTGTGGCCTGGGATGTGAACGACCGGCTGACCCTGCGCGACCTGGTGATTCTGGACAACGGGGATACCGGAATCCGTCTTTCCAACAGCGACGGCTCGGTGGTGCGCAATGTCCTGCTGCAGAACAACGAAGGGGGCTTCGATTGCACGCCAGTTTCCCCGGGTGGTGAGCGCGCCGCCGGATGCACCAATCTGGTGATCGCCGACGTTCAGGCCATCGACAATGGCACAGCGGGCGGCACCGCGACCGACGCCTTCGCCGTCGAAAGGGGCGCCGATATCCTGGTGGAGCGTTCGCTGGCTGCCGGTGGGGTCGGCGACGGTTTTGATTTCAAGTCGGACCGCACGGTTCTGCGCCAGGTCGTGGCCCACGACACTCGCAACAACATTAAATTGTGGGGCGAAGGTTCGACGGTGGAGAATGCCCTGGCCTACGATGCCACTGCCGACGCCAACGTGGTGCTGACCGCCGGAGGCAGCTACACCCTGACCAACGTCACGGTCGCCAATATGGCCGGTACCGCCTATCTGGTGGTGGCAGGGGACCTCAGCGGCAGCGGGCCTACGCCGCTACGTCTGACTAACTCGATATTCTACAACGATAACCCGGCCAATCAGGGAACCTTGTTCTGGCTCAGCCCGGAAGTCAGGCTCGCCGAGGAAAGCAATAATATCTTCTACAATCCCTACCGGACCGACGATGTGATCTGTGCCGGCTTCTCCCCTTTCGATGGCCAATGTTTCGGCAGCGACGAGATCAATGGGGGCGTGTGGCCCTATAGTACCAATAGTTACGACGATCCTCTGTTTCTCGATCCCGAGGCCAAGGATTTCCACCTGATGGAACAAAGCCCGGCCGTCGATGGTGCCGCAGCGAGATTCTCGCCGGCGGTCGACCTGGACGGCAATTCGCGGGGGGAGCACCCCGATATTGGTGCTTACGAATTTCTTTCTCCGTAAGTGTCATCCCCGCGCACCTGGGGGTCCAGACAGCACCTCATCTGATTCGCTCCTGGACTCCTGATTGGCTGTTCTTTCCATGGCCATTGTGTTATACTTGCGCCATCACCATCAGGCCCAGAATCGTGAAGGAGATGACCATGGCTTTGATCAAGGTTCCCAGTCTTATTCTCAAGCAGCTCTATACAACTGGCAGCCTGGAGAACACCGCCGACGGGGTTCGTTTCTCCCTGAAGAATCGCCTCAGCGACAGCACCATAACGTCGCTCAGGGAGATAAGCTTCGACGGGAATCCTGTGCCCCGAGAGCTCATTACCCTGGTGCTAGACTCTGGAGAAACACTGACGCCGGATGAAATCGAGGCCAGTCCCATCGATTTTCCACTGAGGCGCACGGTGGATCTGATCTGCCGGATCGAGCCTTTGGACGAAGGCAAACATAGGATCGAAGTAGCCTTCGAGGCGTCCCCGTTTGGTGAGCTGAACCTGAAGGTCGATGGCTCTGTTGCCCGTCACATTGAACGGCAGGTGAGCATTCCCCGCGACAATGTGGACGATTTTTCCGCTTCGATCATCGCCGAGCGTCAGCGGTTCGTCGAGGAATTCACCGGTCAGCAGCTCGAACACGTCACTCACTACTCCTTTGACCCGGAAATCGCCCGGGGCAATATCGAAAACTTCACCGGTGTGGCCCAGGTCCCCATCGGTTTCGCAGGACCGATTACCATATGTGGTGAGCATGCCCAGGGAGAGTTCATCATTCCCATGGCGGCCAGCGAGGGCACTCTGGTCGCTTCGTACAACCGGGGCATGAAGATTATCAACCTCTGTGGGGGGGTCAAAGTCAGTGTTGTGGCTGACGCCATGCAGCGCGCGCCGGTGTTTGTATTCGACGATGCCCGCCTGGCGCGGGATTTCGTCGCCTGGGTAGCAGAGAATGAGGGGAAGATACGGGAAGAGGCGGAGGCTACCTCAAGCATCGCCAGGCTGTCCAATATCGACCCCTATCTGGCAGGAAAGTTCGCCTTTCTGCGCTTTAACTTCACCACAGGCGACGGGGCCGGACAGAATATGGTGGGAAGAGCTACTTTCGCCGGCTGCAGCTGGATTGTCGATCACTACGACGGTATCCGGCACTTCTATCTGGAATCCAATCTGGCAACCGACAAAAAAGCTTCCCAGGTCAACATCATGCACACCCGGGGTAAGCGGGTTATTGCAGAGGCCGTGATCAAACGTGATGTGCTGGTGCAGCACATGAGGGTGGAACCTGACAGCCTCTTTTACCACTACAACGTGGCCAATATCGGCGCCATCCTGTCGGGCGCCAACAACAATGGCTTGCATTCGGCCAACGGGATCACGGCAATGTTCATCGCTACCGGTCAGGATGTGGCCAACGTAGCGGAGTCATCAGCCGGCATCCTCTACACTGAAATAACACCGGAGGATGATCTTTACATCTCGCTCACGGTGCCATCGTTGATCGTCGCAACCTATGGCGGTGGCACTGGGTTGGCGACGCAGCGCGAGTGCCTCGAGTTATTGGGGTGTTACGGCACGGGCAAGGTGTTTAAATTCGCCGAGATCGTGACTGCAGTGGCATTGGCTGGCGAGATATCCCTGGCTTCGGCGATTTCATCGTTGGATTGGGTTTCCAGCCACGAGCGCTACGGCCGGAATCGCTAGCATTTGCCATTGTGTTTTTCGTTCTTTCACGGTATACTTGTGCGATTGGATCGGACCACAATCACCTCCACATTGAGCAATAAGTGAGAACCAGGGCATGAGAAACTTCTCTTTGAGACATCACTTCAACTGGCGGGTCATGCTAGTTCGCATTCTCATCAACACGTTGACCCTTACGTTGATCGTTCTTATCGTTCCGAAGATTCATCTGGGGCCCGAGGCTCACCCCATCTGGACACTTCTTGCTTTGGGCCTCGTGCTGGGGGTCCTCAATGCTGTGGTGAAGCCCATCATTCAGTTCTTCACCCTTCCCTTCCTCTTCGTAACTTATGGTCTGGTCGTCATCTTGATCAACACCATTGTCTTGTGGATTCTTGCCTATTTAGTCCCCAGCCATTTCGTTATCGATGGCTTCATTTGGTCCTTCGTTGCAGGTGCACTCATGGGAATCACTACCAGCTTTTTGGAATCCTTTTTTGGTCTCACCGTACCAATCGTTCTCGATGAATCTGGAGAACTACGGGCTGATCTGGACCAGCCAAAACCGAGCGTAGACAGGATCCTGGATCGGGCCGAAAGCGCACTGTTCTATGAGGGGAAGGCTGATGCTGCGCAGGGAAAGGATGGATCATGAAACACAGTGCACTTGACCAGGCCCGTGAAAACCTGCGCTTGCAGCAGGTGTATAATCTCTTCCTGCGCTACGGTTGGGAGTTGCTTTTTGATCGCTGGCCGGTTCTGGTGGGATTTCATTCTCGCATGCAGCGCTGGCTCTGGCATTTGCCTGATGATCTGGAACCCCTGAGTCTACCGGTCAAGGTCCGTTTGATGATTGAGGAACTGGGACCTACCTACGTCAAAATGGGCCAGATCATCTCAAGCCAGGCTTCGGTAGTTCCACCGGAATGGGAGATTGAGCTTGAAAAGCTGCAGAGCGATGTGCCTGCCTTTCCCAGCTCTCAGGTGCGCGAGGTGATCGTGGAGGAGTTAGGTGCGCCGCCTGAAGAGATCTACGCCAGCTTTGCGCCGGAACCGTTTGCTGCCGCGAGTACCGCTCAGGTGCATGCGGCTACTCTGGACGACGGGCGGAAGGTAGCGGTCAAGGTCCAGCGACCCAATATTTACAATGAGATGAAGGCAGATATCGGAATCATGAGCGACGCCGTACGCGTGATCTCGCGGCGATCTGATGATCTCAAGGCAATCGATCTGGAAGGCATGGTGGGGCAGTTTGGCGTCAGCGTACTGGCTGAGCTCGATTACAACGGGGAAGCTTACAACGCCTTTCGCCTGGCCGACAGCTTGAGTGACATTGCCAACGTAGAGGTCGTAGAGATCTACCCGACCTATTCATCCTCCAAAGTCCTCACCGAGGGGTTTGTCGACGGGGTCAAGGCCAACGATATCGAGGCCATCGAAGCGGCCGGGTTAGATCGGGAAGCGTTGGCTACAGCTGCCCTGCAGTCCATGATCAAGATGATGTTGATTGACGGCTTTTTCCATGCGGATCCCCACCCCGGAAATATCCTGGTAGATCTTGAGAGTGGGCAATTGACTCTCATCGATACCGGCATGGTGGGCGAGCTGGATTTTACCCAGCGCATGAACCTGATTCAATTGCTGGCCGCTGTTCAAAACATCGATGTCCAGGCTATGGCTGAAATCATGGAAAGCCTGAGCACACCCTTTGTCGATGATTTCGATCAAAAAGCCTATTACAAGGATTTTGAGCGGACAATTGGACGATACACCTATGGTGGTCGTGCTATACCCTTTGGCGAAGCGATCAATGAGGCCATGGATCTCCTGCGCAGGCATGGTTTGCGCCTGGATCCAAACTTAACGATGGCCATCAAAGCGTTGATGCAGGCGGAGGCCATCGCTACGGAGCTTTACCCGGAAGGGGGCATTGTCAACCAGGGGGTGACGATCGCCAAGGAGATGTTGGTGCAGGAGGTCACCGCGGAGAAAATCGTCGACGTGGCCAGCCAACAGGCCATGTCAACCGCCCGCGAGCTTCTCAAGCGTGTGCCCTCTCTTCAGGAAGCGACCATTGGCTGGCTTGACCAGTATCAGAAGGGCCGGTTTGAAGTCTATGTGGACACCTCCGATCTGGCCCAGGAGGTGGATAAACTTGGTGTTTTCCTGCGGCAGATCGTCATCGGGATCGTGCTGATGGGGATGATCATCGGCTCTGCGATCGCTGTGTCGGGCCTGACCTCTGTCGATCCCGAAATTCCTTACTGGTTGTGGATGTTCCGGATCGCCTATTTTGGCTTCATTGGTGCCATGGTCATCGGTTTCCTGATGCTGGCACGTTTGGTTTGGCGTTGGATGACTGGAAAGAATCCGATGGGCGATTGACGATCTTCCTGTAGTATCGGCAACGTAACACGGGGAGATGCTCGGTTCAGGTCTTCCGCACCGCATGACGATCACCTTCATCATATTGGGCATCACCCTTGCCTTTTTTGTCTTCAGCGACCTGCGACCGGATCTGGTCGCTTTGCTGTCAATGCTGGCGCTGTTCCTGGTTGGAGTGATCACAGCTCCTCAAGCGCTGTCCGGGTTTGCCGATTCGACTGTGATTCTGATAGCGGCCCTGTTCGTGATCGGAGAAGGGTTGGCTCGCACGGGGGTTACTGCCTGGTTGGGCCAGCAGTTGATCGAACAGGCGGGCAACAGCGAAGTCCGATTATTAGTCGTGCTCATGCTGGGTACGGCGCTGCTTTCTGCCTTCCTGAGCAACACCGGCACAGTGGCAATGTTGCTTCCGGCGGTGGTGGCTGCGGCCTGGCGAGTCGGCAGCATGCCCTCCAGGTTCCTTATTCCGCTGGCCTTCTCCGCCAATCTGGGTGGTCTCCTGACGTTGATCGGCACGCCGCCCAACATCATCGTATCCGACACCGTGACGGCAGCCGGGTTGGAACCCTTCGGTTTTTTCGAATTCAGCTTGATCGGCATTCCGTTGCTGCTTGTCGCCCTTGGTTTCATGGTTCTACTCGGACGGCGATTGCTTCCGGAACGGCATTCGGGCGAAGCTCCTGATGATGTGATCGAGTCGGTGGGTGAACTCGCCGAATCCTATCACCTGCCAGGAAAAATGTTTCAACTGCGGGTACGCAGTAGTTCGCGAATTGTAGGGAAGACGCTGGCAGAAACGAAGCTGGGGCGCGATTACGGGGTGTCTGTTCTGCGCATCGCCCATCTTCCAGGCAGTGCCAGCGACGGCCTTGGCCCGTTGCAGCTACAACGTCGCAGAATGATTGAAAGCCTGGATCAGCTGCTCGACGACGATGGAAAAATGCCCGGCGCGGACACGGTGATTGCCCCTCAGGATCTGTTGGTTGTCAAAGGCAATCCCGAAGCTGTCGAGCGCGCTTCGATTGAATTCAACCTTGGCCTGCAGGAGTTGGAGGCCGAAGACGCCGAGCTTACCGATCTGTTGCTGTCCCATGAGGTGGGTATCGCCGAGGTGCTGGTGCCTCCCCGATCGGAGTACGTTGGGCGTACCATTGCAGGAAGCCATTTCGCCGAGAAGTTCGACGTGCAGGTCATTACCCTGCGGCAAGGTGACAGACTCATGCCTCGTCGGCAGACGGCCCTTCGGTTTGGCGATTCCTTGCTGGTACGGGGCCGGTGGGAGGATATCGAACGACTGCGCGACGAGCGGCGCAACTTCGTCGTGGTTGGACGCCCGGAAGCCCTGGCGCGCCAGATCGTCGAACCGAATCCCCAGGCAACTGTGGCGGTCGTTGCCCTGGGTGTCATGGTGGTCCTGATGATCACCGGGTTGGTGCCAACCGTTTTCGCTGCCCTCATCGCCGCGCTGATTATGGTATTGGGTGGCTGTCTGACCATGGATAACGCCTACCGGGCGGTCAATTGGCAGACCGTTGTGCTGATCGCGGCCATGTTGCCCACGAGTATTGCGCTTCAGGTTACGGGAGGCGCCGAACTGATTGCCGATGCATTGGTCAACACCTTGGGTGCGGTTGGCCCCCACGCGCTGCTTGCAGGGGTTTTCATCTTGACGGCCGGGTTCAGCCAGGTGATCAGCAATACGGCAACAACCGTGCTCGTGGCGCCGATCGTCATGCAGGCCGCATTGACCCTGGAAGTCTCACCGTACGGGATGCTGATGATGGTCGCTGTGGGTGCATCTGCAGCTTTCCTTACACCCATCGCTTCCCCTGTGAATACGTTGGTTTTTACGCCGGGCGGTTACTCCTTTGGCGACTTTGGCAAAGTTGGGCTGCCCCTCATGGTGCTTGTGTTGCTCGTCAGCTTGATTCTGGTGCCAATGATCTGGCCCGCTTAAGGAGTTTATTGTGAATCCATCTTCCATTTCCAATGTTCCGCCGGCATTCCATTTACTTGCCAAACCCACGGGCGCCATCTGCAACCTGGACTGTAAATACTGCTTCTTTTTGACCAAGGAAATGCTTTACCCGGGCAGCAAGTTCCGTATGACCGACGAGGTGCTCGATGCCTACCTCAGGCAGCTGATCGAGTCTCACCAGGTACCGGAGGTGATGATTGCCTGGCAGGGAGGTGAACCAACCCTGATGGGATTGGATTTCTTCCGGCGAGCGGTGGCCATTGCCGAGTCCTACCGGAAACCGGGCATGACGATCAGCCACAGCATGCAGACCAACGGCACGATGCTGGACGACGAATGGGCTGCCTTTTTTAAGGAAAACAACTTCCTGATCGGACTCAGTGTGGATGGCCCCCGAGAGCTTCACGACAAATACCGGGTGACAAAAGGGGGCAAGGGAAGCTTCGATCAGGTCATGAAAGGGTTGGATTTCCTGAAGAGGCACGAGGTTGACTTCAATATCCTCTGTACGGTCAACGCCGGCAATGGCGACCATCCTTTGGAGGTCTATCGTTTCTTCCGCGATGACTTGCAGGCCCAGTTCGTTCAGTTCATTGCGATCGTCGAGCGCATCAACGAGGATGGCCTCACCCTGCTTCAGGCGGGCGACACGGTTACCGACCGCTCAATTCAGCCGGAACAATATGGCAGATTCCTTTCGACGATATTCGATGAGTGGGTGCGGAGAGATGTGGGGCAGGTCTACGTGCAGCTTTTCGATGTGACCCTGGGCAATTGGATTGGACAGTACGCCCTCTGCGTGTTTTCCCCCACCTGTGGCAACGCATTGGCCCTGGAACATACCGGTGATCTCTACGCCTGCGATCATTTTGTCGAACCTGACTATCTCCTGGGCAACATCCTTGAGACGCCCATGATCGAACTGGTTGCCTCGCCGCAACAGCGGCAGTTTGGCCGTGACAAGCTCGACAGCCTGCCCAGGTATTGTCTTGAGTGCGACGTTCGCTTCGCCTGCCATGGCGGCTGTCCCAAGAATCGTTTTATCGAAACGCCTGATGGGGAACCGGGTTTGAACTACCTTTGCGCAGGCTACAAAACATTCTTTGAGCACGTCAGGCAGCCCATGAACACCATGGCAGAACTGTTGCGGAGAGAGCGCGCCCCGGCCGAAATCATGCAGATTCTGGCCGCTGAAGAGAGAAAGCTCGAGGCCAGCTTTGCGGGAATCGGGCGCAACGACCCCTGTCCCTGTGGCAGTGGCCGCAAGTTCAAACAATGTCACGGAAAATCGTAGCTCGAAAAGGTAAAAAACATGAAACAGATTGGACACGTTATCCGCCGCCCCCTTTCTACGCTGGTCTTTTTCGAAGATTCTAATACTGTCTACAGGCTCGCCGATGACGATGTGAAGATCGTCGAAGCAAAGACGGGCCGGCTGATCGAGTTCTTTGCTGAAGATGAACTGCGAGCCACTCTGCAACGATTCCATATTGCTCCCGAAGAATTGAGCGACGAGGACCGGGCTGAGATCGCCGGCAGGTATCCGGAAAGCTCGCAGGATCTTGTGGATGCGGCATTGGCGGTTCAGGCGAGCGAGAGTCTCAAACCACTACCCGAGCCACCGGTTGAAGAGGAAACAGTCGTGCTCGCGGCAGCTGATGGCGGGGCTCCCGTCGATCCCGGTGAACCTGAGAAGATCGCTGCCGATGACGGAAAATCCAACCGTGGATGGCTGACCGTTCTGTTGCTGGCACTGGCGGCGCTGGCTGCGGTGGCAGCGATCTTCTTTCTGGTCAACATGCTGGGTGGTGACAGCACTGAGCCCGGCGGGGGCATCACGCCAGTTGTTGCCACGCCGACCATCGAGCAGGCCACGCCTACCCCTTTGCCGACGCCTGAGCCGGGTATTCCCACTGTGACGGCGATCAACAACACCTATATCTACGGTGGTCCTGGCACCGACTATGAGATCAGCGGCGTTTTGCCGGCAGGGCAATCGGCCGAGGTGACCGGCACCAGCGCCGATGGCCGATGGTGGGTGATCAAGCTGCCTTCCGCGGAATCCGGTCAGGGTTGGGTCCAGGCGAGTGATGTGCAGGCCAGTGGGACGGGAGGGGCCCCGGTTGTTCCGCTACCTCCGTTGCCCACGCCCACGGCCACACCTCCGATTGTGATTTCCGATTGGAAGGGCGAGTACTACGACAATCGCGGGCTGCGGGGTGAGCCGGTCATAGTCCGCAATGACACAGAAATCGATTTTAACTGGGGCACCAGTTCCCCTGCACCCGGTATGCCATCCGAGAACTGGTCTGCACGCTGGTCAATCGAGCGGGATGTGCCGGCTGGCACCTACCGGTTCTCGGTCTGGGTCGACGACGGCGTACGCATATGGGTCGACGATGTGATGATCATCGACGGCTGGCAGGAGGGCAGCGCGCGCAACTATACTCAGGATGTCGTTATTACCCGCGGCATCCACAGCGTGGTCGTGGAGTACTTCCAGGGTGCCGGTTCAGCCTCGCTTCGGCTGGACGTTGGCTACGTCGACGAGTATCCCGACTGGAAGGGGGAGTACTTCGACAATCCCAACGTGGCTGGCTACCCGATCCTGATTCGCAACGACCGGGAAATCGACTTCAACTGGGGCACCGGATCACCTGCACCTGGCATTCCCTCCGATAACTACTCGGTTCGCTGGACGCAAATCCAGGGCATGGAGCAGGGTGATTTTTCCTTCTCGGTCAAGGTTTCGGGCGGCGTCCGGCTGTGGCTGGATGGGCGCCTGCTGATCGACGATTGGGTCAGCCAACCCTCCCGCGTCCTGCAGGCCAGCAGCGGTGTAATTGCCCAGGGCGATCACGACTTCCGGGTCGAGTACTTCAAGTCGACCGGCGTTGGACAGATTACGGTGCAATGGTTCAAGCAGCAGCCGGTAGCGCCTCCGACGGCGGTTATTGCGGGCCCGAGTCAGGCCATGGCCGGCCAGGAAGTCATCTTCAGCGGCAGTCAATCGACTGCGGCGCCTGGCCACACGATCACGACTTACGAGTGGGCCTTTGGCGACGGAACCGGAGGCACCGGTGTGCAAATTGCCAAAACCTATCCTTCATCGGGCACCTACGACGTGCGCCTGACCGTCACCGACGATCAAGGATTGACAGGCACTTCCAGCCACCGCATCCAGATCGATGCCCAGCCCTCCCAACCTCCAACGGCCGTCATCAATGCTGTGACCCAGGGGGTGGTTGGTGAAACGATCCTGTTCAACGGCAGCGCGTCGACAGGTCCAAACCCGATCGTAACCTATCAGTGGTCCTTCGGCGATGGCAGTGGCGATGGCAGCGCAGTGGCAGAACATGTTTACGATCGTGCAGGGGTTTTCAGCGTCACCTTGCGTGTGGTGGACAGCGCTGGTCAGGAGGACAGTGCGGTCAGCCAGATCGAAATACGAGCCGGGGATACGCCCACACAGGTACCCACGGCTACGCCAGTAGCGACACCGACTCCAGAACCAACGCCCATCGTCGGCACATCCTGGTCGCTGACCTATCTGACCAGCGGGCCCGGCTCGCTGGTGTCCATCCTGCCGAATACGGAGCTCACCGCCCTGTTTGGGCTAGACTTCAGCCTGTCGGGCTCAGGTGGATGCAACCAATATAACACCACCTACGTGGCCCAGGGCACCTCGATTCGAATTGATCCGGTGTCAGCCACCAATCTTATCTGTGACATTCCTGGTGGCATCATGGAGCAGGAGGCCAGCTACTTCGGCTTCCTGACACAGGCATCTTCCTATCGGATGAGCGCTGATCGGCTGGAACTGTTGAACGACCAGGGAGAGGTGCTCCTGCAGTTCGTGCCATTGGCAGGGCCGTATTAGTCGGCGAACGCACGGGGGCGGGCACAAGGCCACGCCCCTACCCCGTAATTCATCAGAGAACTGGCGAACGCACGGGGGCATACCTTTTTCATGCGTAAGACAAATAGTAGCCCCGGTGTTCCCGCCGGG
>JAYELL010000086.1 GCA_034717495.1 Chloroflexota bacterium
GGAAGCGGGGAGGGTTTGGACCACGAAGGCGCGAAGGGTCGCGAAGGAAGCGAAGCGCGAAGGACGCGAAGGACGCGGGGACGCGGGGAGGGTTTGGACCA
Organism: Chloroflexota bacterium; assembly: GCA_034717495.1. Taxonomy (NCBI): domain Bacteria; kingdom Bacillati; phylum Chloroflexota; species Chloroflexota bacterium. The sequence goes on from JAYELL010000086.1 coordinate 102, forward strand.
CGAAGGCGCGAAGGGTCGCGAAGGACGCGGGGACGCGGGGACACGGGGACGCGGGGAGGGTTTGGACCACGAAGGCGCGAAGGGTCGCGAAGGGCGCGGGGAGGGTTTGGACCACGAAGGCGCGAAGGGCGCGAAGGACGCGGGGAGGGTTTGGACCACGAAGGCGCGAAGGGTCGCGAAGGCCGCGAAGCGCGAAGGACGCGAAGGACGCGGGGACGCGGGGAGGGTTTGGACCACGAAGGCGCGAAGGGTCGCGAAGGAAGCGAAGCGCGAAGGGCGCGAAGGGCGCGAAGCGCGAAGGACGCGGGGAGGGTTTGGACCACGAAGGCGCGAAGGGTCGCGAAGGGCGCGAAGCGCGAAGGACGCGAAGGACGCGGGGACACGGGGCCCTTGCGACTTTGCGACTAAGCGGGAAAGACCACCGACTCTTTCCCGGCAAGTTTATCGAGGATTCTGTCTACAACAATGTTGAGATGGGCGGGTCTGTTGACGAAATCCAGATTGCCACTGGGTATGGTTAACACCGGGCACAGGTCGAAAGATTGAATCCAGTCGTCGTAGAAGGATTCCAGCAAGGCAAGATATTCGGGGCTGATGCCGCTTTCGATGTCCCGGCCGCGGCGGCGAATGCGGTCGACCAGGACGGGGACAGGTGCGTCCAGGAAGAGCAGCAGATCAGGACGGGGCAAGCCTGCGACGACAAGGCCATAAAGACGGCGATAGGCCTCATAGTCCCGTTCGCTCAGGTTGCCCAGGTGATGCAGGGCCCTGGCGAATATATGGGCATCCTCGTAGATGCTGCGGTCGGCAATGGCCGAGTCCGGGCTGTTGGCCAGGCCAAGGTGATGTTCCGCACGATGGCCGAGAAAAAAAATCTGAAGGTGAAAGGACCATTGCCGCATGTCAGCATAGAAATCGGGCAGATAGGGGTTGTCGGCGACCGATTCAAAGCTTGTTCGCCAGCCAAGGCGGGCGCCCAAGCGTTCAGTGAGCGAGGTCTTTCCGGCGCCGATGTTACCTGCAACAAGCACAAGCCGGTTTATCATGGGATCTTTCATGGCAGGATCTGATGTTCGGCGTGATAGGCACTCAAGCTGTCAGAAAACTCCTGTGCGAAAAGGAGTTCAACTGGTAATCGGCGGCATGTCCATTCACTTGCGTCACCAGCATGGTGTTTCGCTAAACGGCGTTTCAGGTTGTTCGTTCGGCCTGTGTAGTAGGAACTGTCCGAACATCGAAGGATGTATACCCAAGTCCTGGTCATACTCATCTGGTAATTTGTTTTGGGCCGCACCCTTTGACAAGCTCAGGATGCAGGTTTCTCTTTCGGGCATTCAGCTCAGGAAAGCGTGCCATGGTCTGCACCTGACCACTGACAATTGACAATTTGCTCGGGAAGCTTACTCCATCTCACTGGTCATAATGAACAGCGGCTTCATGGCAAAGCGTCGATAGAGAGGGCGCAGGCGATCCGTACTGTAGTGGGTCTTGATATTCACCACCTTCTTGGTACTGGTCACCACATCGATCGGCATGTCATCGTAACGGCCGTTCTTGAGCACAACCAGCCGGCCGTGCACACCTTTCAGGATGAGATCGAGGGCCAGGTTGCCGTAGGCCATAGGTACGATTGAGTCAATGGCGTCGGGATCACCGCCGCGGACCAGGTAACCGAGGCGCTGATTGATGACGTTGATGGTTCTGCCATTGTTGAATTTCGCCGAGCGGGCCTTGAGTTCCTGGGAAACCAGGTCGCCAATGCCGCCCAGCTTTTTGTGTCCAAAGGCGTCGGTGGTCTGGTCGGAAAAGACCATCTCTCCACCCTCAAACATGGCTCCTTCCGAGACCAGAACGATGGAATACTTGCTGGGGTTCTTTTCCCGATCATTGACCAGCAGCTCCGTAAGCTGATCCATGTCGAACTTGTATTCCGGGATGACACAGCGGTTGGCCGCACCGGCCATGGTTGGCAGCATGGCGGTGAAGCCAGCATAGCGACCGAAGACTTCCAGGACCAGGAAGCGTTCGTGGGAGCCGGCCGAGGTGCGCAGTGTATTGGTCAGGCTGATGGTGCGGGTCACGCAGGTGCTGAATCCGATGCAGTAATCGGTTCCCGGCACGTCGTTGTCCATGGTCTTGGGGAAGCCGACTACCTTGACGCCCTGCTGGTAGAGATGCACGCCATAGCTGAGGGTATCATCGCCGCCAATCGGAATGAGGAAATCTATGCCAAGCCAGTCGAGGTTTTTCATGATTTCCGGAGTCAAGTCATTCATGGGTTTGTCGTAAGTGTCCTGCAAGTGGGTTGGCACTGTTTCCTTCGACACATGACTGGGCCGCGTTCTGGAGGTATGCAGGAAAGTGCCGCCTGTTCTACCAGCCTTGTTGACGATTTCCTCGCTGAGGACCTGAAAGTTCTCGCTATTGTCGTAGTCCTTCTCGCGGATGACCTCCATGATACCCTTCCACCCGCGGCGCAGGCCGATGACCTGATAACCCTCGCGCAAGGCGCGGATTGTAACCGCACGAATGGCCGGGTTCAATCCGGGCACATCGCCACCGCCTGTCAGGATTCCGATTACGCCTTTTGCCTTATTTGCTTTCGCCACGATGCTCGTTACCTCCATAACAGAGAAAATTTGTTACTACTCAGGCTCGGCAGGAAAATGACCTGTTTGCGCTCAGATCAACCACAGATTGCGCAGATCCCACAGATTTTTTTGTTTGAATCTGTGTCAATCGACGAAATCTATGGAAAAACCGGGATTGCCTGAGCAGTTACGAAAATTTTTAAGTGCACTCATCTACGCGGTTTGAGCAAAATCCAAGAGGTGACCGTGCGCTCAAACGCCATGCATGATACCATTACCTCTGAGATTCCTCAACTTCGAGTGACATGATTTTGCCCAGGCCGATTGTTGTGATATCGTTGCCCGATGACCATCGTATTTCTGACGGTTATCGTCTTTTCGGCCGCATTGACCCAGAGCCTGATCGGATTTGGTTGGGCATTGGTCGCCATGCCTTTGCTGGCGGAACTTCTTGGCATTCAAATTGCGGCACCCCTGGTAGCGTTGTTGGCGCTGAGCCTGGAGAGCTTTCTGGTGATTCGCTATCGCTTCGACCTTTCCCTTTCGGCGATCTGGCAACTGGTGATCGGCGCCATGGTCGGGATTCCCCTTGGGATTCTGGCTCTCGGGTACCTGGACGAGACCGTTATTCTGACCATCATGGGGGTGCTGGTCATTATCTATTCGCTCACTGTGTTATCCGGGCTAAAGATGCCGCGCCTGGAGGGCAGCATTTGGGCCTATGGGGTCGGCCTTGTCGCGGGCACGCTCGCCGGCGCCTACAACGCGCCTGGTCCCCCGGTGATCATCTATGGGCAGTGTCGCCGCTGGTCGCCGCTGGTCTTCAAAGGCAACCTGCAGGCGTTCTTCGTTGCCACAGGCGTTTTTGTCGTTTTAGGCCATGTGGTAGCTGGCAACCTTGTGCCTGCGGTCTGGCGAGGTTATCTGGTGGCGCTGGCGCCGGTGGGCCTGGGCATCCTGGCAGGACAACGGCTGGAAGGGCGGGTAAACCCCGAACAGTTCCGAAAACTGGTCCTGGTCGCGTTGATCGTGATTGGGTTGACTCTGGTGTTTTGAAGTGGAGTGTCGGAGTTTCAGAGTATCGGAGTAGCAGAGTAGCAGGGGCATGAGGTGTCCAATGGGCCGCCGCTTACACGCTCCCGCCCCGGTAAGCCAGATCCAACACCTGGATGGTGTGGAAGATGGGCAGGGGTCTACCCAGAGCCTTGAGATGAGCACTGATCTGGGTGAGGCAACCGATGTTGCCTGTGGCAATTGCCCGGGCACCTGTTGACAGGATGTTGCGCGCTTTCTGTTCACCCAGCTGGCGAGCGATGTCAGGCTGTTGAAGATTATAGGTGCCGGCCGAGCCGCAGCAGATATCGCCATCAGGGATTTCCACAAGGTCGAGATTTCCTATCAGCCCCAATAGCGAGCGAGGCTGCGCACGGACTCCCTGGGCGTGGGCCAGGTGACAGGCGTCGTGGTATGCCAGGAGCAAGGGCTGGGCCAGGGGCGGCGGCGGTTCCATGCCGAGGGCATGCAGAAAGACCGTTATATCCATCACCTGGTCTGCAAAGCGTTCTGCCCGACCGGACTGGGCGTGGCCCTTGAAAAGCAGGGGATATTCCTTCATGCCAGAGCCGCAGCCCGCGGCATTTGTAACGATCGCATCAAGCTCTGACGGGAAACAATCAAGGTTGTTCTGCGCCAGACGGCGCGCTTCTTTGGTGTTTCCCATGTGCAGGCCGAGGGCACCACAGCAACCCTGGTCCCTGGGAATGATGGTCTCGACACCGTTGCGCGCCAAAACCCGCAAGGTAGCCCAGTTGATCTCCGGAGCCAGCACCTGTTGTACACAGCCGGTTAAAAGGGCAACCCTGGCGCGCCGGGTGCCTGCAGCAGGATACACTTCGGGGAAGGGCTCGCTCGCTGGCAGTTCATCGGGAACGAGTTCAAGCATAGCGGCCATCGTCCCCGGCAGTGGCAGCGGCAGGCGTCGGGCCAGCTTGCCCGCCCTGGACGCCAGACGAAAGCGATTGGGATAGGGCAGGGAGGCTGTCAGCAGGAACTCCACAGCCCTTTCTGTGGCGCCATTTTGCCCGGTTCTTGCCGCATATGCCCGGTAGGTGCCGATCAATTCCCCGTAGGGCACGCCGGAGGGACAGGCTGTCTCGCACCCCAAACAGCCGAGGCAGCGCTCCAGGAAGGGGGCAGCTTCGTCAGCCGTGAGGCCGCCTTCCAGCACTTCCTTCATGAGGATGATACGTCCTCTGGGCGAGTCCATTTCCTGGTTGAGCACCTGGTAGGTGGGACAGGATGGCAGACACAGGCCACAATGAACGCATGCTTCCACCGCGTGCGCCATCGCCTCGCCCCGGGGTCCAAAAGCCTCCGCAACGATGTCATGTCTCATGCTATAGCTCCAGGAAACGCTGATCGGGATCGAGGACCTGTTTGACTCTGCGCGCGAAGTCCGCGCCCGGTGGCGTTCCGATGCAGGGTTGACCGGGCGCACCCCGTAGAACAAGGCCGGCCATCTCAAGATGGCTCAGGGACTCAGCGAGAGAGGATGGCAGGTCGGGCAGGGTGAGCCAGAGAACGTTGCCACCCACGGCATAACGGCGCGGGGCATTTTGCGGGCGCAGAAGCGCTTCGACGGCAGGAATCTGACCTGTCGTCAGGGGTATTTTGATGAGCGCCGAGTCCCAGGGCGCCCACTGGAATTCGCTCACGCTTTGCCAATAGCGCTCATCCCCGGCGCCAGTGAGTATCTGGCCATCACCAACCAGGGCCTGCAGGCGATCCAGACGAGCGTCGAGCAATTGAGCAAGGCCACTGATGCGGATCCACAACCGGGCACCATGGTCGGTTGGCTGCAAATCCAGGGCCTCCAGGTCGAGAGAAGCGCGACTCAGGTCGATCATGGCCCTGCGAGCTGTGTCGACCGCCTTGAATTCGACACTTAACGTGGCAAAGGCCTCAGGTTTCGGAAACACCTTGAATGTCAGCTCGGTCAGAATGCCCAGGCGTCCCAGGCTGCCCACCATGAGCTTGGGCAGGTCAAAGCCGGCCGCGTTTTTGACGACCCGACCCCCGCCTTGCAGCAGATTGCCCTGACCATCGACGAAACGGATGCCCAGGATGAAGTCGCGAGCGCCACCGTAGCGGTAGCGATTGGAGCCGCTTATGCCTGCGGCTGCCGTGCCTGCCAGGGTGGCGCCAGCCCGGGCCAGGGGGGGGTCGAAGGGCAGGTACTGCCCATGCTGAGCCAGCAATTGCGTTATCTCAGCTACCGGTGTGCCTGCCAGGGCGGTGATTGTATATTCATCCGGCTCATAATCCAGAATTCCCGACATGCTGCTCATATCAATGACAGTCGTAAGATCATCGCCCGGGGTGGAGAGGGCCGGTTTGCTGCCAGCTCCTTTGACCAGGATCGCACGATGGCTTCGGATGATCTGCTGGAGTTGGGCCACTGTCGCGGGTGAGAATGCCGCGGGCGGCGCCTGTGCAATGCCTCCTTCTGTCCGGGAGGTTGGAATGGCCGACGTAGCCGGTCCGTTGACCGCCAGCATCTTGCCCCGGTTGGCCAGTTGTCTGGGATCCATGGCCAAACGCAGATTCTGCATGAGACACATGTCGGCCTGCCCGACCATGGCCGGCAGGTAAGCCAACTTCTCCACGCCAACGCCATGTTCGCCGGTGATCGACCCCCCCAGGTCGATGCAGAGCCGCAGAATCTTGCCTGCCATCGCTTTGGCCCGCTCCAGCGCGCCCGGCAAGCGACCATCGTAGAGGATCAACGGATGGAGATTGCCGTCGCCGGCGTGGAAGACGTTGGCCACGGGAAGATCATATGCCAGGCTGAGGCGCTCGATCTCGGCCAGGGCTGTTGCCAACTTGCCTCGCGGCACGACTCCATCCTGGACCAGATAATCGGGGCTGAGCCGGCCTACAGCGCTGAACGCCCCCTTGCGGCCCTTCCATATCCTGGCCCGTTCCCGGTCGTCCCGGGCCGTGCGAACTTCAGCGGCGCCTGAACGATCGATTACTTCCAGCAATCGATCGAACTCGACTTCAACCTGGTTCGGCTCACCTTCAAGCTCCACGATCAGCAGAGCGGCCGCATCTTGCGGATAGCCCGCCTTGACCGATGCCTCGGCGGCCTTGATGGCCAGCCTGTCCATGATCTCCATGGCGCCCGGTAACAATCCCGAGGCCACCACCAGGGCAACTGCATTTCCAGCGGCTTGCAGGTCATGATAGGCCGCCAGGACCGTGCGAAATGTTGCCACCGCGGGGAGGAGACGCACGGTTATCTCCAGGGCGATGCCAAAAATGCCCTCGGAGCCAACAAACAGCCCGGTCAGATCGGGGCCGATGCCTTCCAGGCTGGCGCCCCCGAGGGTCACTACCTCACCGTCGCCCAGTACCGCCTTGATTGCCAGCACATGGTTGCTGGTCATGCCGTATTTCAGGCAGTGAGCCCCGCCCGAGTTGTAGGCAACGTTGCCACCGATTGTGCAGATAGGTTGACTTGAGGGATCGGGCGCGAAATAGAGATTGTGAGGGGAAGCCGCCGCCGTGATGCTGTTGTTGATGACACCCGGCTCGATGACCGCGGTTCGGGTGTCGGCATCCACATGGAGAATCTGGTTGAGGCGATTGAGGGCAAGCACGATGCCATCTTTCAGGGGAAGGGAGCCGCCCGACAGGCTTGTGCCGCTGCCTCTTGGCACAAAGGGAACGCCGAATCGGTTGCACAGCCGCACTGTCTCAATGACCTCCTGCTGGGTCTCAGCAAGGACCACGGCCAGGGGACGGGCCCGATAAGCTGTCAGGGCATCGGACTCGAAGGGGATCAGCTCAGCGGGACGAGTCAGGAGTCGATCGGGGGGATAGAGTTGGCCCAGGGAAGCTAAAATGGCCTCTGACATGAATGTCACCTCTTGGTAAAAAAGCTCGGCTCGAGAGGATCGAGGGTCGGGTCAATTATACGTTATCTGCTGGCGGTGTCAATGATTTGCGGCGCCGGCGCTTTGTTGATATACTGAACGTGAGCGGCAAAAGGTTGTCTTTCTCCGCAACAGGGAGCACAAACAATCGACCTGGGAGGCAGCTGAACAGCTGCGGGTGTTGCGTCAAACCATTCACTTTTCTTTTCGAGACAAAGGAGTCTTGACATGAGCGAACGCAAAAAGGTAACGCTTCCGGTTCTGCTGCGCAAGATGCAGCAGGGGATTCCCATTACGATGATCACCTGTTACGATTATGCCACGGCACACCTGGTGGAGCTGGCAGGAATCGACATCGTACTGGTGGGGGACAGCCTGGGGATGACCATGTTGGGGTATGATTCCACCCTGCCTGTCACCATGGACGACATGATCCGGCACACGCAGGCTGTGCGCCGGGGAACCCTCTCCTCCTGGCTGATCGGCGACATGCCCTACATGAGCTATCAACCCTCCGATGAGACGGCCGTCCTCAGCGCGGGCCGTTTCATGGCAGAGACTGCCTGTGATGGGGTGAAACTTGAGGGTGGCGCCGAGATGGCGTCCCGCGTGACGGCGATCAGCGACGCGGGCATCCCGGTCATGGGGCACCTGGGGCTGACGCCTCAGAGTGTCTCCTCGTTAGGAGGGTTTCGACTACAGGGCAAAGGGGCTGAGCAGGCCAAAAAACTGATCGACGATGCCCGGGCCATCGAGGAGGCGGGAGCCATGGGCATTCTCTTCGAGTTGGTGCCCGACCGGGTGTTGCAGATCATCACCGAGCGCGCCCGGATCCCCATCATCAGTCTCGGCGCAGGCCCCTACGCGCACGGACAGTTGTTGATCTTCCACGACATGTTCGGCCTCTATCCGAAGTTCACGCCCAAGATGGCAAAAAAATATGGGGAGGCGGGCCAGGTGATCCTGGATGGTCTCACGGCGTACGTCGAGGAAGTAACCGAAGGGTCGTTTCCCGAGCCGGAGCGTTATTTTGGAATCAAGGACCCCGCTTACCGCGAGCTGCTCACCTTGTTGAGCGAGGAGGATGAGTAAGATGAGCGACGAGCTCCGGCAACGACTGGCAATCCCATCCCAAAGACTGGAGGAGATCAACGGCGTTCTGTTGGATCCTGAGAACCGGGCTGTTGACGATTTTCTGGCGGTGGTCGCTAAATATGGCACCCCGGAGGAGATCAATCGCAAGGCCGATGCCGCCCGCGAACTACCCAGTCTGCTGCGGCGACTGAAAGCGCAGGGGTCGCCCTATCTATCCGATCTCGCCTGGCTGGCAGAACAGCGGGACCGGCAGGCCTTCATCTCGGAGTCTGATTTCCGCCGGCAGCAGCTGGACGATCAGGCCGACTCGCTTGAATTTGCCGACGACTTTGCGGTGACCCTGGAGATCAGCGCCTGCCAGTATTTCCCCTGGGTGCTGGTTCAGGCCCGGCAGTGCATTGCCCGTGATGAACTCATGCCGGGGCGCTTCATTCGGGTGCGCAGTATGAGGGAGCAGGAGGCTGACGACGGCGATATCCTGGCCTTTGCGGCTGCGATGCAGATCATCGGCGCGAGCTACGTCGAAACGCTGGATACCAAGGGAACCGATGGGGCCAATATTCACCTGGGCGGGCCGGATACGATCACCGGCTACTTTGGCGGTGTCGGGCAGCCCAACGACTATGCCCTGAAGTGGTTGGACGAGTACCTGCACTATTATACAACCTACGGAATCACACAGGTTCTCAATGTCAATCCTGGCACCGTGTTGCTCGGCTATTTATTACACAAGTTGGGCATCGACAACGAGTTCAAGATATCTGTTTTCCTGGGCAATGATAACCCCTATGCGGCACTCTGGACCCTGATCGGGGCCAAGCTATTCAGCCGGGAGGATGGCACGAGCCCTTTGATCGGGTTCAACTGGAGCAATTCGGTCAACAACGAATCTATGGAGATAACCGCGCAGTTTCGCAAAGAGCTTGGATTCGAAGAGATAGTGCGCTTCGAGCATCATATCACCGAGACGTGGAAGCACATCGTGCGCCAACCGTATAATCGCCGGCAGGAGTTGATCGAACTGGCCGACCATGTGGCGAATATCTCAGCCAAACATGAGGGGGGTGATCCAGAGATAGACTCGGCCCGGGACCGTCCCTCGGACATCCTGGACTATTTCCGGTCCAAGGAGGAGATCGAGGCTGCGGGAGAGATGCCCGATTTGCTGCTGAACTATCTGGATAAGCACGAAGCGCTCAACCGAACAGCCCGGGCGTTGACGCAAAACGGCCTCAGTTTCATTGCGGCCAGGGAATTGCATCACCGGTGAGGGAACGGAGCTCCTTCAGCAGGGGTGTGTTGAAAACGGGTTGGGGCGGTCCCTGCGGTCACGCCAGTGGGCGGAGGGCGGGGAGACCCGGCCCCTACCCGGCGATCAACCGATTTTGAATGCACCCCTTCGATAGAGGTATCTTTTGGGATCTCCAGGATCTCGAAGGAGGCGAAGGCTACTACGAGATCCAATGAGCTCCTGCAGCAGTGGGATACTGACCAACTCGATTGAAACCTACGGGCATCGAGAGACGTAAAGAAAGCAAGATGTAGGCACCTCAACGTTCCTTGATGTGATAGCGATTTAGACAGGAGGCCGAGCAATGCCTTGTTGTGGATGTGGATGTCTGTTTGCGATTTTAGGGGCGGTGATGCCGCGTGTGGCGATCGTGCTGATGTGGATTTTCACCGATTGGGTAAGCCGGGCCTTCGACGGCTTCATTCTGCCCTTGTTGGGTTTGATCTTTTTACCCTACGCTACCCTGTTCTACATCGTTGTTGCTCCCAATGGAGTCAACGGCTTCGAGTGGCTGCTGGTAATCTTCGGCTTTTTCCTCGACATAACATCGTATGCCGGCGGCTCTTTTTCCGGCAAGCAGGAATGGGACAAGAGGTGATCAAGGCCCCCAGGAGACCCGTTCTTCCACCCATCCCCGGGAACTGAAGCCTGGTTCGTTGGCAACCAGGCCATCCACGGCGCCGGGCAGGTCAAAGAGTTTCTGCTGGTTTGAACCGTCGGCGTTCATGGCCCACATTGACCAGAGGCCATCGCGGTTCGAAACGAAGGCAATGGATAATCCATCGGGGGACCATGCGGGCAGTCCATCACTGCCGGCATGGTCGGTCAGGCGGTTCAGACCTGAGCCATCTGGATTGATGCGATAGATATCCCAGCTATCCTGGCTTTGGGACATGAAGGCGATGGCACTGCTGTTTGGTGCGACCGCCGGCGCTGTTGCTGTGTTGTCCTTGAGGATCAGTTTCATCCCCGAACCATTGGAATCCATAGTTGCCAGACCGTTGTCGGGGAAAACCGTACGGTAGACGATCTGGTCGTCTGTTAACCAGGTTGCGTACTCGCCGTAGACGGGACCGCTGCCCTGTTGCAACTGCCAGTCGGATCCACCACTGCTGCCTGTCTCGTAGACGCGTGCACGCCGGTCTGCCTCGCGCCTGGACATGAATGCAAGGATTTGGCCGTCAGGCGACCAGGAGGGCAGCGCGTCCTCCAGGAAATTGGTCAGGCGTTTCTGGTTGCCTCCGTAGGTATCCATCACCACGATTCCACGATCGTCGCTTTGCCAGCGGCGCAAGGCCAGCCGGCGTCCGTCGGGACTCAAGGCTGGCTGGCTGGCGTAGTCCAGGATTCGCACCATCTCCGAACCATCGGGCCTGGCCACAAACACATCGTATACGCGCCGGTCACTGGCATAGACCGGAAAGGCGATGCGACCACTCAGAGCAGGCGTTGGTCCGCTGGCCTCGGGCGTCGTCTGCGCAATGGGTGTGGGTGATTGCTTTTGAGCAAGGGGGCTGGTTGGCAATGGTTCGCTGGTAGTGCGGAGATCATCGATGTAGATTATTCCGCCGTCAGGCTGGCCGTCGGGAACCCCGTCCAGCACCAGGGCATCAAAGCTGACGGGGAAATCCATCTTGCCGTTGTCGGGCCCGCTGATGTGGCCGTTGGGCCATTCGGCCTCGTCGTCGAACCAGGCGGTCATGGGCTGCCAGCCCTGGTGGTGGAGACGCCCAAAGGTGTAAGCGCGGCGTTCACCCTCAGTATCGCTAAGCCAGGCGTTCAGGAAATGACCCGATCCATCGCCAAAAACCCAGGCCACCAAACCGCTGGGCTCTCCCACCAATTGAACAGGTGGTCGGGCCTCAAAGACGACAAAGTTGTCCTCGACGGCATCGAAATGGTAGGTGATCTTGCCAGAAGAGTTGCCTGTATGGACCTGGTCCTGGCCAGGTTCAAGACGCCCGTAAGGTTGATCGCTCCGTCGCCACTGGGGGTTCTGATCGAAGTCGATGACCAGGGTATGGTCCCCCGGTTCGGCATCTTCGGTTGGGGATGGCTGTGGGGTAGCCGAAAGGGCAACCACAGGCGTAGTCGCGGCGGTAACCGTACTGGAAGGATGGTAGATCTGAAGATTTCGCAGATGGACGAAGTCCTCTTCACCCTCGGACAGGTCTCGTCCGGGAACAATGGCGAACCCAAACATGCCGCTGTCGGAAAAACGATCGTCCTGGGCCTGTAGAAGGAAGGTGTCGTTGGCAAACAGGGCGAAGTCACTGCCTTCAACCTCCAGGCGGACACTGTTGAATCCTGAGTCATCCAGCAGCCCGGCAGGAATTGTTTGGCGGGCAAGGCCTTGCCATGCCGCGCCATCCCAGGCCTGCAGACTTGCAGTGCCATCGGCGGGTCGAAGCAAAGCCAGGTAATAGCCGGGCAGGTCGCCATCGGCCGTTTCCAGGCTGCGGAATATGAAGCCATAGCCACTGCCGGGTCCAGCCACCGGTGCCCGGAAATCAACCTCGGCAGAAAAATCCTTCAGGAGGCGGTTGGAAAAGAAGAGGGGCATCACAATGCCTGGCTGGTTGCCAGTCAGAAGGCCGCGACCACGCACGTGGTCGAAGGTCATCAGGTCCTCGCCGTAGAAGGGTTGGGCCTGAACCGGATCGGCCTCGAAGTTTTCCTCGAATACCAGAACGCCATTGGTGTCCGGTGTACGTCGAAGAGGGGGCACCGTAGCGGTTGCAGTGGGAACAGTGGTGGGCTCAGGTGATGGGGTGTCGGCAGGTGTGGGGGGCAACGGCGTTGGGCTGTCGGTGGGCAGTGGTGTAGCGGCAGGCTGTGGGGTTTCGGCAGGCGACGGTGCCACGTCCGCCGGGCTGGTCGTTGTTGGGACCAGCGTGGATGTTTCCGCGGGATTTGGCGTTTCTGTCTCCAGCGCTTCAACCAGCGGCATTTCGGTGACCACCGCGACGGGTGGTGGAGGCGGGTCCGGCCTGAGCAGCCCGGGCAAGATCAGGACTGCCGCCGTTACGGTGGCGATTATCAGCAATGGTGCCAGCAACAGGGCGAGCCATTTCCACGGCACACTCCTGTTGTCGCCCTCATCGAATTGAGGTGGCCATTGGGCGCGCGGGCTTCCGCATCGGCTGCAATAGCTGTCGTCTTGAGCCATATTGGCTCCGCAGTGTGAGCAATTCATAGTGCCAACGTATTATACAACAGTTTGCAGGTGGTGTCACCCATTGGAGGAAGACAGTTGACGCCTGATGCCGGCAGGGCTACAATGGGTTCGATGGTTTTTCGATATCTACCTGGGCTGGAAGGGCCCGACAACAAGGAGAAAACTTTGAATATCAGCGCGCGCAATGTACTGAAAGGCACCGTGAAAAACCTGACCCACGGGGCTGTCAACAGCGAGGTGACCGTTGAACTGGCCGGTGGCGCAGAGGTCGTTTCGATCATCACCAAAAACTCAGCTGAGAACCTGGGCCTGGTCGAAGGCAAAGAGGTCTACGTGGTGATCAAGGCGTCGAACGTCATGATCGCCGCCGGATAGTTGACTTTTCGGTATCGCACGATGACCAGCATCCCCCGCGAGCGGGTACTGGACGCGATGGCCCATCGGGAACCGGAGCGGGTGCCTCGCTTCGAAATCTGGATCGATGCATTGCTGCCCTCGCCCGGTCAAACTGACCCGCTGGACAGCTATGTCAATCTGGGGCAGGACTGCATCATGTTGCCCAGCAAAACCCTGCCGGGCAGCAACGCCTGGGCGACTGGGGTCGACGAGTGGGGCAGGGTCTGGCGGGATGGCATATACCTGGACGGGGTTGTGGATTCCGAGCAGGACCTGCGGCGGTTCAGCCCATCGCCCGAGCTGGCGGGACAGCTCTTTGATCCCGAGGAGATCGACCGGCTCAAGGCGCGCCATCCGGACCACTGCCTGATCTTCGGTACCCACGTGGGGCCTTTCACAGCGGCCTATATGGCCATGGGCTTCGGGCGGTTTTTCAGACGTCTGGTCGACGATCCAGGGTATGTGGATCGATTGTTGGCGCAGCGCACTGAGTGGTGTATAGCTCTGTACCGGCAGGCGATCGCGTTGGGCGCCGAGGTTGTCGTTCTTGGCGACGACGCGGCTCACCGAAGTGGTCCCATGATCTCACCCCAGATGTGGCGGGAGCGGGTCTGGCCCTATCATCGCAGAATCGTCGATGCCCTGAGCGCGCCGGTTCTCTGGCATAGCGACGGCGATATCCGGCCATTGTTACCCGCTGCCATCGATGCTGGATTCGTTGGCGTGCACGGCCTGGAGCCTGCGGCAGGTATCGAGCTTATTGAAATCAAAAAGAGGTATGGACGGGAGCTGGTGCTGGTGGGAAATATGGATGTTCGGGTTCTTTGTGATGGCGATCTGGCGGCGGTTCGAAAAGAGGTGCTGCGCTGTCTGGGCCAGGGCGCACCGGGGGGTGGCTACATGATCGCGACATGCAACAGCATCTTCGCGGGGATGGATGGTGGCGCTGTGGCGGAGATGTTCAGGTTGCTTCAGGCGGAGCAGGATTGATGTCTCTGCCTAAAGGGCATGGCCTCCGGTTAGCGCCTGGGAAGCCTCGATGGATGAAGGCCCATCGAGCTCTTCCCGCAGGCCTCGCAGTTCCTGATTGATTCCCTGGGCGATAAACAGCGTATCACTGCGATGCACGATCAGGTTGCAGCCCCATTCGATCCAACGTTTTTCCCGTTCCAGGTCGCCGGCCACGAAGTGAATGCCTACGCCCACATTGGCCGCCCCGCAGGTCTCTATCACCTGCCGCGCTGCCTGGTTGAAGAGGGGGTGGTCGTAATCTTCGGCCAGGCCGTGGGATACGGAAAAGTCGTGGGGGCCGATCAAGACCGCATCCACGCCGCCTACGGCCAGGATCTCCGGTAGATTCCGCACTCCGGCGGGACTCTCGATCATGATGACGAGCAAGGAATCGGGATTGAAATCATGCAGGTATTGGGCGGTCTCCGGACTGGGAAAATGGCCATTCTCCAGGACCGCTCGCAGGGCGGCGCCCTTGAGGGGACGGTATTTCACGGCGCCTACCATGGTCTTGACTTGCTCCACAGTTTCCACGTAGGGCACGATAATGCCGTGGGCACCCAGATCCAGACCCATGGCTGCATAGGACACCGACGGTTCCGGGATTCGCAGCAGCGGCGCGACGCGGTTGGAGGCGTAGGCCTGGGCAGCCCAGGCCATGGTTTCCCGGTTGAGTGGCGTGTGCTCGCTGTCGATGAATACGAAGTCGAGGCCAAATTGGGCCAGGAAGCGTGGCCAGCGAGGTTGGCCATAACCTTCGATCGCGATTCCGTACACCCGCCTCCCCTCGGCCAGTGCCCGGCGCAGTTCTCGTCCTCTCATCTTAGCGGTCCTTTGCTCCGGAATGCGGAGGCCCCGATCGCGCCTCCTTACTGTTTCCCCCTTTTATCACAGCCCGGCGCGGCTGTCAACCGGTCATAGCGAAACCCATTTTGATGGTTTCCTTGCCGGGGGTACAATGGCGAGCAGATCAGCCGCAAACAGGCTGATGTTTCCATCGATCCATCGATCCTGCCCTCGCGGTCATGGCTTGATTCCAATGGCAGATCAGGGAACAGGCCGGAAAGAAACCAAATCGGGTTCTCCTCAGTGTGTTGGGCATGCTTATCGCGCGAGGTTACCTGGAGTTGAAAGCATTGTGACTGACAAGAAAATCCTCGGCCACAGATGGTTTCAACTTCTTCTTCTGGCAATCCTGCTGACGCTCATGGTTGGTTGTGGCCGGCGAGAGGCGACACCGATTGCGGTGCCGCCTACAGCGACGGCGATCTTCTCCCCGACCGCCACTGCCACACCTAGCGCGACGGCGACGGCTATGCCTACGCTCACACCTACCAGAACCCCGACGGCCACGCCTGCATCTACGCCGACTGCCCAAGCAATCGCGGTAGTGGGTGGTCCAAGCCCGCTTGCCACCCGCGCGCCAGTGCCCCAGGATAATGCTGCCTGCGGTGTGGTGGACCGGCTGGACTTTCCGCTGAACCCACCGGATGCCGAGGGGGCCAGTCTGGCACAGGGATTCGGCCGGAGGCGCAGCACTGGTTTGCAGCACGCAGGCGAGGATTGGGGTATGGCAGGGGGCCGAAACCTGGGTGCACCGGTGCAGAGCATTGGCCATGGTCGGGTGACCTATGCTCAACCGTGGGGCTGGGGCCGGGATAAGGGCGTGGTTATCGTCGAGCATGTTTTCGACAGCGGCAGCAAGCTGCTTTCCTTTTATGGACATCTCGATCCCGCCAGCGTGACGCTGCAGGCCGACGATTGCGTGACCCGTGGCGACGAAGTTGGCCGCATTGGCCGCCCACGAACTCCTCCCCATCTGCACTTTGAAATCCGTACCCACATGCCCGATGAGCCCGGACCGGGTTACTGGCCCGAGCCTGGCACGGCCGGCTGGCAACATCCCTCGCAGGTAATCTGGAATCACCGGATTCAATCGACTCCGGGAGTGCTCTGGGCGCGACCGGTATCGCCGGACTTTCAGCGCATTCTGGGCAGCAACGAAAAGGATATCTTTTTCGTATTACAGACTGATGCCCTGGTGGCCATCGACGGGAAAGATGGCAGTGTTCGGTGGCGACTCCCGGCCCAGGAGTCCTGGGTCGACGGGGCAATCGCGGCAGGCAACTCTGGCATCTATTTGATCAGTGAGCAGGGCGTGCTGCACGCCTTTGATCTGGCAGTCGATGGGGAGGGCGGCGACCCCGCGCCGCGCTGGCAGCTCGATTTGGAGTTGACGGGTAAGCCCGGCTTGATTGCCCTTCCCCAGGGTGGCGTAGCCGCGTTTGCCTGGCGCATGGGATACAGCGCGGACGAGCAGCGCCTCTCGGGTCTGCGCCAGGTTATTGCCCTGGCATCTGATGGCAGCGAGCTTTGGGAAAAGGAACTGCCTGCATCTCTTCACTGGCAGCCCGGTCAAGATCGCTGGCTGCTTGCCGGCGACCAGGTCGTTCTGGCGATCGGTGGTCCTGAGGGAGATCTTTGGTCCATCGACGAGATGGGTGCGGCGGCCTGGGATGTGGGCATGAGCGGTCCACTTGCCGGCGACCGCCAGGGTCTTTGGCTCTATGGAGAGGATGGGGTCTTCAAGCTGGATCCCGAGGGTGGCAGCGCCAGGTTATCGATCCCGCTGCCCTGGGGCTATCCCGATTTCGGGGACATCCTGGTTTTGCCCGATGGTGGGCTACTGGTGGTCCATGGCAGTTCCCGGTATCGCCCTCTGATGGTTTTCGACCGCAATGGCGTTCTGCGTTGGCAGCGTTCGTTGAGGGATTTGGGCCCGGGGCAAGCGCAGCTGGTGCAAGTCGGGGATCAGCCTTATCTGATGTTGCAGCAGGAGACGCGCGCTGCCAGAAGGGTCACGCTCTACGCGATAGATATGGCAACGCGCTCGTTGGTCCATCTCTTTTCCGGGGCGGGCCCGGCTTCGACAAGCTCAGCCTCAGCCTTCGCCTGGGCCGGCGGCGACGGGGGCGTTATGCTTGCCATCGATCAGGGAAGCGTGGTAATGGTCAATTGTCAATGTTGATCCTCAGGGCTGGGGCGGTGGGCCGGCGCCGGGTGGAATAGTGGGACCATCGGGCACGTCGCGCAGATCGTCGCAGCGGATGAACTCCACGTCGCTCCATCGAAAACCCTCGGCCTTGAAGGTCGCGATGTCCTTGACCCAGCGCTTCTCGCCATCCTCGAGAAGATAGATGTGGGGGCTGCTGCCACATTTCAGCAGGATGGGATCGGCCTCGTCGAAGACGATCTGTTGGACGCGGGTCGGCAGATGGGCGACCTGTGCCGGATCGCCGCGGAAGAGCCATGGCAGGACCAGGATGACAACCAGGGTCCAGATGACATAAGGAACCATACCGGTGGCGAAGGTGCTGTGCATGGCAGGCAACCAGCGGGAGCGCCCGGCTCGCCATTGCCGGACCAACAGCACCACCAGAACACCGATGTTGATCACATTCCAGCCGATGAAGGTCAGGCGGTTTGGTGTGGGCCGGTCGATAGAAGTGCGGTAGAGGATGGCAGCCAGGGCGTAGAGGCTGACGATCAAGGAGAGTGCGGCCAGCGCTATGATACCGCGGCGCAGCCAGGTCTGGGCCTGGTCACCCAGCTCGTTCTCCCGGACCGGGGTTGCCCCCACCATCAGGGCCATTACTGCAAAAAGCATGGCGTTGAAGATGATCAGCACCTCGCGGTTCTCGAAGGGCTCGCGGAAGTTGAAGGGGATAAAGGCCAGGTAAACGAGCAGCACCAGCACTGACAGGGGCAATAGCAGGCGCATCAACATGGCTACCAGCTTGCTCAGTCCCTCGTCGAAGGACTGCCGGGCTGGCGCCAGAGTTGGATCGTAGACCAGCGCGAGGGCGATGATGGCGATCAATCCAGCCCCGCCGGCCAAAAAGAGGCGAATCACGACATCAGGTGGTTCGATATCCAGGGCGCTGAAAAGGCCGAAGGTGATACTTGTAAAGAGTCCGCCGGCGATGGCGAACAGGCCGAATACTACAAAGGCCTCCAGTGACTTCACCAGGAAGGCGAAACGATTCCGGGCATCGCGTTTTTTTGCCAACGCGACGACGCCTACGGCAGCCCACGCCAACAGTGCCAGATGCATGACCATCAGGGTCAGATACTGCTCTTGAAAGGCGCGCGGCCAGATGTTGGAGAAAAGCAACAGCACGTAGGCGACGGCAACCGCCAGCCCGAGGATCACCGCCAGCGCCCGGTCCAGGCGCCCTTTGCCTGCCAAGGCCAGAAACAACACCATCACCGCTGCGCTGATGGGAGCGGCCAGCAGGGCCACAGCGGGCAGGATGTCATGGGCCTGGCCGGTCAGCGGATTGGTCATCTGGATGGTGAAGCGTTGATCGTCAGAAAGCAGCCAGAGCAACAGGCCGTTCAGAAGGCCGAGGGGAATCGCCCAACTCCAGGCTATCACCCGCTTTTTGGCAGCCGCGGCAGCATAGGCCAGGCGATAGTGCCAGGCGGCCAGCAACAGGTTGTCGCCAGCCTTGGTGTAGCCGGCATCGATGGCTTCAGCAAACGCGTCGCCATCGCCGGTTTGCACGGCCTGTTGGTAGGTC
Organism: Chloroflexota bacterium; assembly: GCA_034717495.1. Taxonomy (NCBI): domain Bacteria; kingdom Bacillati; phylum Chloroflexota; species Chloroflexota bacterium. The sequence continues at coordinate 19,184 of JAYELL010000086.1, forward strand.
AGTTCCAGCTGTTCGGGATCGGTGGCAAGGTTGTGGATGGTGTCAAGATAGGACATGGTGTTACTTCCCTAACCTAGACAAGCCAGAGGAACGCAGATTACGCAGACCTTCGGCGCAGATCCTCGCTGATCCTTTTTTGATTGATCTGCGATCATCTGCGTAATCTGTGGTTCATTCAGATACCTTCGGCTGCGCTCAGGACAGTGCCCTTCGACTACGCCCCTCGATAGGCTCCCCTTCGGCAGGCTCAGGGCGAGCGGGACACCGCTTAGGACAGCGCTGCGGTTCATTCAGGCTTCAGTTAATGGTCAGTTGTCAATTGTCAGTGGTCAATGAGCGCGTTATCGACAGGTTCGACCTGGCTGACTGCAGGCTTCTGGTCGATGTTTGTTCCGTAAGCTCTACACCTAACGGACGCCTCGGCGCGCGCGTTTGTTCCAAGGCTGGGCGTTGCATTCCCGTTAATCATCGTTGCGCGGTGCCGGAAGAGTTGATGGAAAACCAGTTTCCCAGGCTGTGGCGTTGTTTCTTTTGGGCCTGGGATGGAACTTCTGTCTTGTGGGTCTGTCGGTCGCCGCGGCGAGTCTCGAAAGTGGTCTCGTATTCGCCGCGCTGGGTTAGGGAGTCATGGCGCTGGCCGGTGCTGCCCTGTCGGGGATCCTGGTCACGTGTCGTTAACTGTTCAGGAAAATCAGCAGCCCGCCAGCGCCCTTCCAGATGAAAAACGATCCGATGAAGAAGAATCCCGCAATCACCACATAGCGGAAAGCGCCATTGATCCAAGCATCTATCTTTAGCAATTCCGCACCGGCGCGTTCCGGCCAGATGAGATAGATCGCGACGGGCAGGATGACCATCAGATTGCACAGCAGCAGGAAGAGGACAAAAACAACGGCTCTTGCCAATGAACTGACTGGCAGTGCCAGAATCTGGCTCGTTCCAGCACTCGTGTATAGCCATTGAGCGGGACTCGCGAGCATCCATACAAGGCCGACCATGATCAATTCCACAGCGCCGCCTCTATGTACTTTCTTTGTATCTTCCTCGGAAGTCTGGTTTGCTTCAGACCTGCCGCGCAGGGTGCGATAGGCGTGAATGATCAGTGCGACGCCTGCGGCGATCAGCAGGAGGTCCAGCAGCGCATGCTGTCCGGAGGTGACATCCTGACCGAGAGTCGCCAGTGTTGATTTGATGAATCCGCCGATGCCCTGAATGTCCTGAGTGAGGGCTGCCATTGCACCGCCAATCAAGAACACGACAATGACAGCTACCAGAACCTTGTAAAGGGTGATTCCCCCAACCAAACTGGATGCCTTTTTGGTGCCATTTTCCTTGCCCAGGAGGGAAACTTCGGCACCGAACTGCAAGGGTAGAAAACTGGCGACCAGTGCAAGTAAGAATATGGTAAGCCATGATTCATTCATTTGAAATCCACTCCTGTCACATGGGTGGAAATGCGTCGACCGCGTTCTTATCCAGTTTCAGGTACACGGTACCGCCTGCAATGTAGTCGATGGCGGACACCGACACAGCCAAGCTGTGCTTTCGCCACAGATGTCCTTCGTGTGTTATCAAGTGGGTGATTTTTCCACTGTCCAGATCCACCACGAATTCATCCAGCGGGCCGATATGTCCATCGGTGGCGTGAATATCTGTGCCACTGTCAATGTCCAGTTCGCCCTCGGGGATATTTTCCTTCATTACAGGGTCGGCATCAATGTCATCACTCGTTAGAGAAGCCGTCGCCGGGGTGACGGTGGGTTGAGGTGATGGCTCGCCTGAGGCAGAGAGTGACGGACCTCCACAGGCGGCTGCCAACAACGCCATGGCAAGCAACCAGGCAGGGATGATCACGCGCATGAGTTTTCCGGCTTCCAGGAATACACTTTTCCCCATTTGTCTGCTCATGACTCCCTGCTCCTCAAGAAATAAAAAAGGGTAACTGCGCTATTAGCCAACAACACTCAACGCAATCAAACCAGCTATCCGCCATCATATTGCCATCACGTTATTGCCGTGACCGGCCGATATCCAAATGCATTTGGGGCAGGTTCGATTTCATTCTCATGCATGCTCCTGGATGTGCTCAGATGCTATGCCAGATACATTGTACTGGAATTCAACGTACTGGAATTCAACCGCACAGGCAACCATACCTGCGCCTGGCTCAGAATCTTTCAACTTTTGGAAGTCATACCCGGCATCATCAACATGCAGTATCGCCTTGGCCAGCGTAAGGTGGCACTGAAGCGCTCGATGCAGGCCGTATTGATGACACCGGCGATGCTTTGGCTGGTTTGAGCGCGTTCCTGGACGATGCGCCGCCCGATGGGCAGTTTCTCCGCCAGATCGAGTGAAGCTATCGAGATGAGGTGGGCCAGCACTTGACCGATTTCGCGTAGACCGGCAGGGGTTGCCATGGCGATGTGGATGCCACCTGTGGGCAGGACCTTCAGATCTGTGGGGTTCTTACGGCCCTTCCCTGGTGCCCTCCAGGTGTGCCAACATGGTGTCGACGTCGGTGGTTGGTTGTTCGCAGATGTAATTCAAACAGACATAGGCGGTGGCCTGTCCACCGAGGCTGTAGTAGTCGTCGACGTAGGGTGCGATCTCGGAAATCTCTGGTGTTTCTACTCCTTCAGGGCGCAGCAGAACCACCTTGTTTGGTACAAAGGTCTCCCGCAATGCTGTCAGCATGGCCTCGGTGTCGGCCGCCCCAGGCACGCCGGCAATGACTACCTCGTAGGATGGGCCAAGCGCGAAGTCGAGACCGGACAACAGCTGTCCGAATCCTGCCGGTGAACCGGCCACCGTGCCAGCGATGGCGGCAAGCAGGTCGGCTGCCTTTTCCTCGAGCGTAGCGTCGGCCGTGATGCGCGCCAAGCGCAGCAGGTTCGACATGGCTACAGAGTTTCCGGCAGGGATGGCGCCATCAAAGAGCTGTTTCTGGCGAACCAGCAGGGCTTCCCCGTCGTCCGCGGTCAAAAACAGGCCACCGGACTGAGCGTCCCAGAAATGGTCCAGCATCTCCTGATTGAGGTCGAGTGCGGCTTTCAGGAAGGCGACATCCTGAGTCGTCTCGTGCAGCTCGAGCAGGCCCCATACCAGGAAGGCGTAGTCATCGAGGGTAGCCGGAATGCCAGCCTGCCTGTCGCGGTAGCGATGGTACAGCCTGCCCTGCTCGTTTCTCAGGTTTGCCAGCAGGAAATCTGCGGCGCGACGGGCCTGGTCGGCGTAGAAGGGATCGCCGAAGGCTGCCCCTGCTTTCGCCAGGGCGGCGATCATCAGGCCGTTCCAGTCGGTCAGAATCTTGTCATCCTTGAGTGGGCGAACGCGCGTTTCCCGGGCGGAAAGCAGTTGCCGGCGAATTCTCTCAAGGCGTGTTTCGAACTCAGCTTGGGAGGGCTGCAGATCATCAGCCAACTCCAACAGGTCAGCGTTCAGGTGAAGGACATTGCTTCCAGTTGGTTGCCCGGTAGCTTGCTCGATGAAGTTGCCCTCCGGCGCGGTGTTGAACAGGCGCATGGCAAGCTCGGCATCCTGCGGACCCAGGAGATCAAACAGTTCTTGCTCGCTCCACAGGTAGAATTTCCCTTCCTCGCCCTCGCTGTCGGCGTCTTCGGCGGAATAGAAGCCACCCTCGGGCGATGTCATATCGCGCAGCAGGTAGGTCATGATTTCCCGGGCGACCTGTTGGTAGTGCGGATCGCCGGTGGCCTGGAAGGCTTCGGTGTAGGCCATGGCCAACATGGCCTGGTCGTAGAGCATCTTCTCGAAATGGGGCAGCTTCCACTGCCTGTCTGTGGAATAGCGATGAAATCCATAGCCGACCTGATCGAAGACCCCGCCGCGGCGCATCGACTGCAGGGTCTGTTCAACCATGGCAAGGGCCTGTTGGTCGCCGCTGCGCTGCCAGTAACGCAACAAAAAAAGCAGATTGTGCGGGCTGGGGAACTTGGGCTCCACATTGAAGCCTCCCCAGGTCTCGTCGAAACGGCCAGCGAACTGATCGTAGGCGGCTTGCAGCGTCTCTTCACCAAGATTCTGGCCCGGTTGACTGAGTGAGGCCTGTTGAAGCACAGCGGTGATCTGCTCGGCCGAATCGATGACTTGCTGGCGTTCAGCGGTCCAGGCTGCCTGGACCCGGGGAATTATCTCCAGCATGCCGGGCCGCCCAAAACGGGTTTCGCGGGGCATGTAGGTGGTTGCGAAAAAGGGCTTTTTGTCGGGTGTCATAATGATATTCAGGGGCCATCCGCAGCTCTGGGAAAGCATCTGGCACACGACCATATAGAGGTTGTCGATATCGGGCCGTTCCTCCCGATCCACCTTGATCGATACGAAGGTCTCATTCATCAAGCGGGCGACTTCGGGATCGGAGAAGGATTCCTCTTCCATAACGTGGCACCAATGGCAGGTGGAGTAGCCGATGGAGAGGAAGATGGGCTTGTCTTCCTGGCGCGCCCGGGCGAAGGCTTGCTCGCCCCAGGGATACCAATCCACCGGGTTGCTGGCATGTTGCAGCAGGTAAGGGCTCATTTCAAGGCTCAGACGATTGCTGCCCTGCGGGATGGCCTCAGCCCCTGATTCGTCTGTAGCCGGGGATTCACCATTCTGCCGGGAGGAAGCCCCGGTATCAGGTGCAGCTGAATCGAGCGCCAGGTCGCCGGCTTGATCGGTTTCGGTGCCACGGTCCCGGGATGGAAGCGGGCTTTCCGCAACCGCTGTTTCGGAGGAAGTGACAGTGGGTTCTGTCGATGCCTGACAGCCTGACAGCGCGAGCAGGGTAATCAGGAGCAAGGCGGCGAAAGCTGCAATTCCAAAGGGTAAACGAAAACGAAACAGCGGCATGGCGAGAACTCCCTGGTATCTTACGAGTCAGATTCTTGCACACCGGGCAAGAAGATTGGCCACGAGCCTAAAAAACACAACCACAGATTACGCAGATTACGCAGATAATTGCAGATCAGATATCAGAAAAGATCAGAGAAAATCTGCGCCGTAGGTCTGTGGTGTAATCAGAAAAAAAACATGACCGCAGATAAGCGCCGATAAACGCTGATCAATCAAAAAAAGGGATCAGCGATAAGCGAATCCGTTCCGGTAACCATGATCGCACAGGTGCCCGGCCAGGGTAAGTGGGACCCCTTACCTTCAAAAAAAGTTCACTTACGCGCCGGTGCTTGCATGGCCTTGTCGAAGCGATCAGGGAGGGAGAAACTCTCCGATTCATTGTCCAAAATCTTGACAAAACTATGACTGTGTGGTATCTTGTGGCTGGACTGCGGATTCAGGAAAAGAGCGAAAAACGAATGCGCGGTCAGGGGGACGACAACATTGCTCCGGCGCGTCTCTGGTGTCATGTACCTGGAGAGAACGCTCACCACAACGAAGCCTGGAGATCAGGATATGGGACAGCACCCATGCTTTCCTTGCCTGGTTTCCCCATCGCACGCGTTTTTGCAGGAGAGTAACGATGACTACGACGAGACAGGGGCCTTACTTCAACCTGAAGGCGGTTGTCCGGCAGACCGGTCTGAAGCCTGATACGCTCCGGGCATGGGAACGCCGCTACGGCCTTCCTGACCTCAAACGGAGTGACGGGGGGCATCGCCTATTCACGCAGCGGGATATCGAGACCATCAGGTGGTTGATGACACGCCAGAAAGAGGGCATGAGCATCAAACGCGCCGTGGATCTCTGGCGTCAAATCGAGGGAGATGGCCGTGATCCACTGGCGGCAGCCATGCCGATGGCAAGGTCGGTCCTGTCCCGCCCGCAGCCATCGGGGGGAACGATTACGGAGTTGCGGGCGCAGTGGGTGGACTCATGCTTAGGCTATGATGAAGGCCGCTGCGAAGAGATTCTCAATCAGGCTTTTGCCCTCTTTACGCCGGAAACGGTGGTCACTGAGTTGATGCAGGAGGGGGTGGCGCAAGTTGGCCAGGGGTGGTATCAAGGCAGGGTTACGGTTCAGCAAGAACATTTTTGCTCCGTGCTGGTAGCCAGGCGGCTGGAAGCGCTGGTATTGGCGACTGCGCCGCCTATCCGGCAGGGCCGAATTCTGGTCGCCTGTCCACCCGGGGAGCAGCATGTCATCGCCCCGTTGATTTTGACCTTCCTTCTGCGTCGCCGCGGTTGGGATGTGGTTACCCTGGGAGCCAATGTGCCTGTCGCCGGACTCGATTCGACCATCGACGCGATGAACCCTGATCTGTTGATCATGGCGGCGCAACAGTTGCACACGGCCGCTGCATTGGTAACGGTCGCCGCGGGGGTTCCGTTAGCTTATGGGGGATTGATCTTCAATCTGGCGCCCGAGCTGCGGGAGAGAATCCCCGGTCATTTCCTGGGGGAAGACTTCGAGGCCGCTTCCCGCCTGGTGGATTCGTTGATGACCGCTCCCAGGCCATTGCCTCAGGTCGAACAGGTGTCAGAGGCCTATGGCCAGGCGAGAGATCATTTCAAACAATTTCAGCCGATAATCGAGGCCAGTGTGATTCAGGCAATGGGCAAAGTGGATATGCCCTGTAGTCGCGCCGCACTGGCAAACAGAGAGTTGAGCCGTGGCATAGGGGCTGCACTTGCCCTGGGCGACATGGGATTGCTCGGTGCTGACATTGAGTGGATCAAGGGCCTCCTGGCAAACAGAAATGTGCCTGCGGAGGCGCTGTTTGCTTTTCTGGATGTCTATGACAGGGCCATCAGGGAGAACCTGGACGCCCGCGGCCAGCCGATTTCCGCGTGGCTTGGCGGGCTCCGGGAAGGCCAGGGAACTGGCTGATCGGCTGACCCCTGCCTGAACCGGGGGGTGGGTCAAAGCGCCATATTTCGAATCGCTGCTTCATGGCGTCTGTGATTGACGTCACGTGTCAGGCCGGATACAATGGGCAGGTTCGATCTGCAGTGACCCGCATCCGGCGGGGCCGGGTGGTGTTAGCGCCGGTATTAATCGCGAAGTTCTCACCAGGAGTCCGAGTTGCCATGAAATCAGCATTGATCGTGTGGGGTGGTTGGGAAGGCCATGAACCGGAACAATGTGCCCGGTTGTTTGGTCCGCTACTTCAGGAAAGGGGCTATCAGGTCGAAATGGCCGACACTCTTGATGTCTACCTTGCTGTGGAAAAGCTCCAGGAGGTGGATTTGATCGTGCAGGTCTGGACGATGGCAGAGATTTCGCCCGAACAGCTGCAGGGATTGTTGGCGGTTGTGGAAAGTGGCGTTGGTTTCGCCGGCTGGCACGGCGGGATCGGCGATTCCTTCCGCAACAGTCCCGACTATCAGTTCATGGTCGGTGGGCAGTGGGTGGCGCATCCGGGCAACATCATCGACTATACCGTTGACATCGTCAAGCCGGAGGACCCGATCGTGGCCGGCATCGACGGCTTCCAGATGCATTCGGAACAATACTATATGCATGTGGACCCTTCCAACGAGGTTGTGGCGACGACTACCTTTGGCGGAGGCTTTCTTCCCTGGATTGAAGGCACGGTGATGCCCGTGGTTTGGAAGCGCCGCTGGGGAGAGGGACGGGTGTTCTTCAGTTCCCTGGGCCATGTCGCTGCCGATTTCGAGGTGCCGGAAGCGCTCGAGATCACCCTGCGCGGCATGCTTTGGGCCAGCCGTTGAATGATGAGGCAGAGGACAGAGCGGAGGAAACGTCATTATGCGCATTCTTTACATTGATATCGACAGCCTGCGAGCGGACCATCTGGGCTGTTACGGATACCATCGCAACACCAGCCCCAATATCGACGCTGTGGCCAGGGATGGGGTGCGTTTCGAAAACTGCTACGCCACCGACGTGCCCTGCCTGCCCTCCCGCAGCGCACTGTGGAGTGGTCGCTTCGGCTACCATACCGGGGTGGTCGGCCATGGCGGTACGGCTGCACAGCCCTTCGTCGAGGGTCCTGCCCGGGGCTTTCGGGATGCCTTCGATGGGTCCTCGTGGATGCGGGCAATGCGGGATGCCGGCCTACGAACGGCGACTGTGAGTCCCTTCGGCGAACGTCATGCCGCCTGGCACTGGTATGCCGGTTTCAACGAGATTTTCAACACAGGCAAGGGGGGAAACGAAAGCGCGGACGATATCACGCCCGTTGCCCTGGATTGGCTGGAGCGCAATGCTCGGTCAGAGGACTGGTTTCTGCACGTCAACTATTGGGATCCCCACACGCCCTATCGCACGCCCCTGGATTTCGGCAACCCGTTCGAGGATGAACCTCTGGCCCCATGGCTGTGCGAGGAGATGCGGCAGCGTTGCTGGGATGGGTTTGGGCCGCACAGCGCCCAGGATCTACATGGCTACGGTGGCGAAACCGGGTGGCGTCGCTTTCCCCGCCTGCCGGAATCGCTGGACTCGATGGCCTCGGTCAGGCAGTGGATCGACGGCTACGACGCGGGAATCCGTTTTGCCGATGCCCATATAGGCCGGTTACTTGATGCCCTCGACGATGCCGGCGTTTTGCAAGAGACCGTCATTGTGGTCAGCGCCGATCATGGCGAAAACCAGGGAGAACTGAACGTTTGGGGGGATCACCACACGGCTGACCAGATCACGTGCAGGGTGCCCTTGATCGTGCGCTGGCCAGGCCTGGGCGAAGAGCTGCGGGTCGACCGGGCGCTGCACTATCACTTCGATTGGGCTGCCACGTTGATCGAGTTGGCCGGCGGCCAGGTGCCCGATAACTGGGATGGAGAGTCGTTCGCAGCGGCATTGGAAATGGGGAAGGAGGCTGGACGTCCCTATCTTGTGCTGAGCCAAAATGCCTGGGCCTGCCAGCGCAGCGTGCGTTTCGACGACTACCTCTGTTTGCGCACCTATCATGATGGCCTGAAGGAGCTGGATCCGGTCATGCTCTTCGATCTGTTGGCGGATCCCCACGAGCAGCAGAACCTGGCCTGCGAGCGACCTGAGCTGGTGGATCGGGCGATGGCCCTATTGGCTGAATGGCAACATGAGATGATGTTAACGAGCGACTACGCCATCGATCCGATGATGACGGTATTGAGGGAAGGAGGACCATTTCACACGCGCGGCATGTTACCTGAGTACGCCCGGCGCTTGCGGGCTACCGGGCGCGGCCATCATGCTGACAGACTGATGGCCATTCATCCCGATGAAATCGATCCATGAAAGGAATCGTACCAATGACTTTACCAATCGCACTGCAGACCTACACCGTTCGTGACCTGTTGGAGGATGACTTCGAGGGTGTCATGAGGCGGGTGGCCGGGATCGGCTACGCCGGTGTCGAAACGACCTTCACCATTCCCGGGACAACCCTGGCCAATGCGGCTGCAACCTTGCGGGACCTTGGTCTTGAGGTAGTCTCCGCCCACGTGCCCCTTCCGTTGGGCGACGACAAAAACGCTGTTCTTGACTATGTTGCCACTTTTGGGCTCGATCACATCGTTGCCATGAAAGGTCCCGAGGATTTCGAGAGCAGCGATACTATCAGGCGAGTCTGCGATCTCTTCAACGAGGCCCAGGCGGTATGTGCGGCCAACGGACTTGAGCTCTCCTATCACAACCATTGGTGGGAATTCCTGGATATCGAAGGGCGCAACGCCTTTGACATCTTTCTTGAATGCCTGTCGCCAGCGGTTAACATCGAACTGGACACCTATTGGGTGCAGGCCGCCGGCATTGATCCGGAATCGATCGTGCGACAGCTGGGTGACCGGGCGCCGTTGTTGCACATCAAGGACGGACCTGCCAAGCGGGATGTGCCCCAGTTGGCCGTGGGCGATGGCGTCCTCGACTGGGCGGGAATCATTGGTGCAGCGGATGAAGCGCAATGGCTGATCATCGAGCTGGATCACTGCGCGACAGATATGCTGACGGCGGTCGAGAAGAGCTTCGACTACCTGGTAGCCAAGGGTCTTGGGCATGGCAGCAAAGCTTAAAGTCGGTTTCGTTGGCGTTGGCGGGATATTTCCAGCCTACATTCGCGGCTGCCGCCAGTTCGATAGTCTCGATGTGGTTGCCTGCTCCGACCTCGATGTGGAGCGTGCCTCGAACAGGGCCGCCGAGTTCGGTATTCCATGGGCGGGCACAGTGGAAGATATGATCGCCCTTCCCGGCATTGATATCGTGGTCAATCTGACGGTGCCGCGGGCTCATACGGGCGTCAGTCTGGCAGCCATCGATGCCGGCAAACATGTGCATTCGGAGAAACCGCTGGCGGTAACCCGTGAAGATGGGCAGCGCATCGTGGAAGCCGCGTCGGCCAAGGGGGTTCTGGTGAGCTGCGCGCCGGATACCTTTCTGGGCGGTGGGCAACAAACCTGTCGCAAACTGATCGACGATGGTTGGATCGGCCGGCCGGTGGCGGCCGTTGCTTTCATGACCAGCCGGGGTCCCGAGTCCTGGCACTCCAATCCTGATTTCTTCTATCAGACGGGCGCGGGACCGTTGTTTGACATGGGGCCTTACTATCTGACGGCCCTGGTGAATCTGCTGGGACCGGTGGCGCGTGTCTCGGCTGCCACCGGAATCTCCTTTGCGGAGCGGGTGGCGACCAGCGAAACCCAGTTTGGCCGGCGCATTCCGGTGGAAGTTCCCACCCATGTGTCGGCCAATCTGGACTATGTTGCAGGGCCTATCGCGACCATGATTCAGAGCTGGGATGTGTGGGCCGCCAATCTGCCGCTCATTGAGGTCTACGGCTCGGAAGGCAGTCTGAGTGTGCCGGATCCCAACCAGTTTGGCGGCCAGGTGTTGGTTCGTCGTGCCGGCGCCGATGACTGGAGCGAGATTCCGTTAACCCATAGCGCGGAGGTGGGTCGCGGTATCGGCGTAGCGGAGCTTGCCAATGCTATCGCCTACGATCGCCCGCTGCGAACCGACGCGTCGCTGGCGTATCATGTGTTGGATACCATGATCGCGATCACCGAGTCCTCGGACGATAGCCGGCATGTCCAGATCGAGAGTTCGTGTGAAAGGCCTGCGCCCCTGCCGTTGGGTTTGCAGAAGGGGCGTCTCGATCAATGACTCTGTGGCGCGGGGAGGGTTTGGACCACGAAGGCGCGAAGGGTCGCGAAGGACGCGAAGCGCGAAGGGCGAGGGGACGCGGGGAGGGTTTGGACCACGAAGGCGCGAAGGGTCGCGAAGGCCGCGAAGCGCGAAGGGAACGAAGGACGCGAAGGGCGAGGGTTTGGACCACGAAGGCGCGAAGGGTCGCGAAGGACGCGAAGCGCGAAGGGAACGAAGGACGCGAAGAGCGAG
>JAYELL010000087.1 GCA_034717495.1 Chloroflexota bacterium
AGACCGCGGACGACGGACGGCTTTCAGAAGACCGCGGACGACGGACGGCTTTCAGAAGACCGCGGACGACGGACGGCAGACCGCAGTCAGCGACACGGAGATACGGCGAAAGAGGGACACGGCGACGCGGCGGCCAGAAGACGGCGGACCGCAGTCAGCGACACGGCGACGCGGCGGCCAGAAAACGGGAGTTACCCCGGTATGGACGATGAAAAGAGGACGCTTTCTGTGCTTGACGTGATTGGGGCCTACTCAGCGGCTCTGGCGGCAGGAGAGCCAGAGAGGATGGCGGCTTTGTTTGCCGACGATTATGAGCTGGATCTGGTCTATCGGGACGCGTTTGCCAGCGATGCCCTGTCGGGCGAGCAACCGGAGGCATTCTGGGCCTCCTGGTTCGCCAGCTTTCCCGAGATGGACTACCACGTGATCCGGACGGTGGCAGCCGAAAAGATTGTTTTCACCCAGTGGGAATTCACCGGGGTTAACTCCGGTCCCCTGGCACCGCCGATCTTTGACCGCGAGATCGAACCCACCGGCAGAACGGTCCGGTTTCGAGGGGTCTCGGTCTATGAGATCGAGGATGGCCTGATTCGCCAGGAAACGACCTACATCGATCTGGGCACCCTGTTGGTCGAACTGGACATCATGCTATGAAACCATCCCGAGATTCCATCCTGGGCGAGGTAATCCTCGCCGATCAGGTGATCTCAGAGGGGATGAGTGCAACCCGCCGGCGAAACACCATCTTTCTGCTGGCAGGCAGCGTTGCCTTGATGATGACCGGTTTCGGTATCATCATGCCTGTCTTTGCCCGGCGCCTGGGCGAACTTGGCGCGGGGGTAGAGGCCCTGGGTTTGATGACCATGTCCTTCGCCCTGGCCCAGCTGGTGGCAGCTCCTTTCATGGGCGCCCTGGCTGACAGAATCGGCCGCCGGCCCCTCATTCTGCTTTCACTGGCGACCTTTGCCCTTGCCAACGTCGGGTTTTTACTGGCGGACAGCATTCAGATGTTTGTCGCCATTCGGGCGGCCGAGGGCGCCCTTTCCGCCGGGCTTTTTCCTGCCGCCATGGGATTCGTGGCGGATGTATCGCCGAAACGGGATCGGGCCCGGTGGGTTGGCGTCATCATGGGCAGTTATGCGGCGGGCTTCTTCCTGGGACCCATCGTCGGCGGACTACTCTACGACAGCCTGGGATTCGCGGCACCTTTTCTCGCATCCGCGATCATGGCTACCCTGGCCTTCATCGTGGCGTTCATGATCGTTCCCGAAACCAGGACCGCTGAGGTGCGCAAACGGGAGCAGTTGCAGAAACGCCGATTCCAGGAACGACATCCCGGCAAAAAGGAGTCCTTGCTGGAATCTCTGCCCCGTCCGTTGCGGGTTTTTGCTGCCTTGCTGGCGATCGACTTCGTGATGATCTTTGCCTTTGCGTTTGTTGAGCCTGAGATGATCTTCTACGTCTACGATGACCTGGGCTGGACCACCGTGCAGTTCGGGGTCGTGGTCGCTGTCTATGGGTTGACAACTGTTCTGGGCCAGGGATTCCTTGGCCGGCTGAGCGATCAGTATGGCCGGAGGCCAATGATTGTTTTCGGCACGCTGCTCAATGCAGGGTTTTATGCCGGTCTGGCCCTGGTTACCTCTTTTCCCATATTTTTGCTGGTGGCCGTCATCGCCGGTCTCGGCGAGTCACTGGTGATGCCTGCCTTGAGTGCTTTCATTCTTGACATCACCAACGACCGGCACCGTTCACGGGTCATGGGGATCAAGGAATCGGCGGCCGCCTTGGGAGGTGTTGCGGGTCCCCTGCTGGTGGTTGCTATCAGTGATTACAGCACGCCAACCCAGGTGTTCACCGTGGCGTTTGTCCTGATGTTGGTGACAGCCGCTATCGCCCTGATCTTCCTGCGCGTTCCGCAAAAACGGGCTGTCAGGGTTGACGATGGAGCGCTTGAGTATGCGACCCAACGGGCTATGACGGCCCAGGCGGTTCTACATGGAATCGTCACCGCCGCCCAGGTTGAGCGGGCAAAACGTTATCCGACCGGCTCCTGGCCGTGAGGCGGCCAGTCGGGCTGAGGTCGGATCGAAGGAAAAAAACATGCAATACGGCATCCATAGTTACATCTTCACCGACCGCTGGACAGACGAGCGCTTAGGCATCCTCGATATAACCCGAGACCTGGGCGTGGAGGTTTTCGAGATCGCCGTGGGCGACGACGTCCAGTTTACCCCGGAGCTTACGCGCCAGCGTGCCAGGGCATTGGGAATGACCCTGACGATCAGTCCGGGTGGCGAATGGCCCCTTGAGTACGATATTTCGTCGGATGATCCAGCAGCCCGGGAATCGGGACTGGCCTGGCATGAAAACAATATCGACCTGGCGGCGGCATTGGGGGCGGTGGCCTACACGGGCGCGCTCTACGGGCACCCCGGCGTGGTCCAGCGGCGGGTGCCGCCGCCTGACGAAAGTCAGCGTGTTGCCGTCGGGCTCCATCGCCTGGCGGATTATGGTGAACAGCGGGGCGTGGCGATCGTCATCGAACCGATGAGCCATTTCAGAACCCATCTGGTCAATACGCCGGCCCAGGCCATGCAACTTATGCAGATGGCTGAGCACGACAATCTGAGCCTATTGCTCGATACCTACCACCTGGTGACCGAGATTCGGGATTACCGGCAGGCCATCCTTACCGTGCAGGACCGGTTATGGGGCGTGCATGCCTGCGAAAACGACCGGGGGGTGCCTGGCGGGGGCCTGGTGCCATGGCAAAGCATCTTCGGGGCGTTGACCGAAATCGGCTTTGACGGGATCATCCTGCTGGAGACCTACAATTCGGCCATTGGCGATTTTGCCTTCCAGCGGGGCATGTTTCACGACGTCTGTCCCGATCCGGTGGCCTATGTGGAGGAAGGGTTAGCCTTCCTGCGCGCGTCATCGATGCCACCGAATTGACCTGATGCTACCTGTCTATCGCAGGTCTAAAACTGCGCGAATCATTGCAAAGTAGTTCTCGTCAGGCACATAGTCGGCAACCGAGTTGCCGGTCCCTAAGGCGTATCCTCCCCGATCGGCGGTTTGAGTTAGTAAAGCCTTAGATCGTGCGTAGACTTCTCCTGGGGTAGACCGGCAGATGAAATCCAGATCGATGCCACCCAAGATAGCGAAACAATCGTGATATCGATCATAAGCTTCCTCAACTGACAAGATGGTATCTTCGTAGGAGTGCCGGGCATCAATGCCGATCTCAACCATATCATCTATGATGCGTTCGAAATGCCCGCAAGAGTGCAAAATCATTGGCTTACCGGCAGCATGCACAACTTCCGCAATCCGCCGGTGCCAGGGGAATACAAATTCCCGCATTTGTGTTGGCGAGAACATCGTCTGGGTTTTGAAACCCCAATCGTCATTATCGATGCAAGCCCCTACCGCTGGGTGAGCGGCGACCCGGTCATAAAATTGCACCAACCGAGAGCCAACATTCTGAAAAACTTCTCTCACCAATTCGGGGTCATCGGCCAACCAATAACACAGCCGTTCATATCCCACAATCTCGATGGCGTTTTCCAGTACGCCGCTGGGACCATCGCAAATGATCTTCATCCCGGCGGGTAGTGCTGCGCCCAACACGTTCAGAATGTCATAATCCGCTACTTCGGGATCAGGCCAAGGATAAGCTGCAAAGGATTCCCAGTCATGGATCAATCCGCCGGCATTGATGGAAACCGTCTGTTTTTCATAGACTCTCTCTGACGGAAATTTGAAACCGGGGACCAGGATCGTAACGTAATCATATCCGAGCCGATGGAAGGCAGTCATGACTTGTCGCTGCGCTGCGTAAGAGACATCTGCTTCGAATTCAGAGAGGGGGGCCAACCGCTGATATAGTCTATCATTGAGGAAAAACTCAAACAGGGTGGGACGCACTGGAACTTCGCGGCGTAACACCGTCAACAGATTATTGAAGTCCGGACTGGCAGGATGATCGGGGATTTGATTCCAATCAATCATCTATTCATCTCCTTGGTCGCAGGTTAGATTCATCAATAACTATCAGCTCCAAGCTTTTTGGGTCTTTGGAATTCCGCGTGATCAAGAAAAGAACCTTGTCATGAATTGCACGATTTAACACGAAAAAAACATTAGTGAAAACTCGAGTAATTCGTGGCAAAAATTTGAGACTTTGCTAAACTGATCACGCGAACTACCAGAGAGCCAGCTTTTTCAAGATACATAGTCAGGGTTGACTTCAGGAATTTTGGCGGCTACGGCTTCTCTCCAGGAGGCGAGCATAGCCTGAAGCTTTGCTGTCCGTTCAGGTTCTGCCCCGGCGAGATTATGTTCTTCGCCGATATCCTCCCTGAGGTTATAAAGTTCTACCTTCCCATCTTCAAAGAACTCGATCAACCTATAATCTCCAGATCGGATTGACGAGCCGGGGGTGCCTCCTTGATTGCCATAATGAGGATAATGCCAGAAGATGGCGTCGCGCTCCAGATTCAGCGAGGTGATCATTTGACTGGTGGATAACGTCCGACCTCGCTGCCGTCGGATGCCCTGTAGAGGATCACCAGCGGAGTCAGGTTGTCGAGGGAGGTGTTGGGGTCCAGGGCGAAATCATAGCTGTCGATGATGGTCTCTCCCGCACGCCAGGCGGTGGTGGGATAGGCCCAGTGGACCGGGATGGCATCCTGCGATTGCACGACGGCACCGTCAGGGTCCATCAGCCGCACCGATACCTTGAGTTCCTCGCCAATGGGGGTGTTTACCTGCCAGGCCAGCTGAACCCGCCGCCAGTCGGTGTTCCTGGCAGGCAGCGGACTGAACTCGAAGCCGACCAGGCTTAGCGAGTCGCCAAAGGAGGCATCCACGGGCGGCAGGGTAGTTGAGACCAGTTCTTCGACGGCTCGCACCCGAATCAGTGGACCGGCCGCTGACAGGGAGTGGTCCTGCAGGATACCGGGCAGTTCCCTTGTCAGGTAGACGGTTCGCCCTGCAGCCAACTCCCGATGTACCGCGGCCAGCCGTTCCGTCTCGGCATCAGCTGTCACCAATGCGACCTCCGGCCGCATATCTTCGGCCATCTGCAGGTATTGCAGCAGTGTGGTTTCGCCCAGCAGACCGATGATGGTGGCATCGTCCCGGCTGGCGGCGGCCAGCATGGCGCTGCCGCAGTTGTGGGCGCTCCAATCACCGGCCCGGTTGGGATGCAGCGCGGGCGCTCCGCCAACGACCAACACCTCGCTACAGGTGACGGCCTTGGGTTCCGTGCGTAAGGTCTGGAGGGCGTTGGCCAACGGATGCCAGAGCACAACTATCACCACCAGCAATTGAAGCAGTACAAGCCAGATTGCCGTGGAACCAGGCAGGGTCCGACGCGCAAGATCTTTCTCCAGTCCCTCGAAAAGCATCGTGAGGCCCGCTGCAGTCATCAGCAACCAGACCATGATGGCAGGCAGGAAGAAGACGTCGACATCGGAGGTGTTGTAAAAGGCTGCGAAGAGGAAATTGGCCAGGAAGACCAGCGCCAGAAAGGTCCATTGGCGGGGGAACCTGGGCCAGCGAAGCCAGCCCACCAGCCCGAACAGAAAGGCCGCGATACCGATCTGTTCGATCAACAATCGCAGGGGATAGGCAGGGGAACGCTCGACCGACAGGGGATTGCCGGAGAGGAAGGAGCCGTAATCGCTGGCCAGCACGTGGCGCCAGAATCCCTGCCAGGTGTTGCTGTAGCTGCCATCCAGGGAGGTAGTGCTCAGGCCGCGGATCGGCAGGTAGGCGTAGAGAAGCAGGGGAAGCAGGCCGGCGCCCACCAGCATCAGCAAGCGGCGGGGATCCCTGAGTACGCCCGGATCGGTCCATAGCAGGTAGACCAGCAGCCCCGGCAGTAACAACAGGGTCATGCGATGATGGGCCAGCGACAGGCCAAATACCAGCGCCAGCCACGGTTTGCGGGTACCGTTGCCCTGCAGCGCCAGCAGAAGGATCAGGGCGACGAACATGCCATGCAGCGCGTAAACTTCTGCAATGGTGGCCTGCGACCACCAGACCGGGCTCAGCCCGTAGATGATACTGGCGCTGGCGGCCGGCAGCCTGCTGCTGCCGAGCCGGCGGGCTACCAGGAAGATGAGACCAACGGTGATGGCCGCGGCGACCGCCGAAAAAAAGTTGACGCGATAAGCGGGGTCGTTGACCGGCAACAGGCTGAAGATCCAGCCCAGAATCGTGTAAAGGGGGTAGCCGGTGGGGTGGGCGATGCCCAGGGTCGGCAAGACGACCTGAAATTCCAGGCTGTCGTCGAATACGGTGGCGACCGTCGGAGCGAGAGTGGCGACGTAAAGAACCAGCGCAGCAAGGCAGATGCCGAGGGCCCACCAACGATCACGGGTGGACAACCCGGGCTGATCCCTCGCTACGCTGGTCTCAATCTGGCCGGAGTCGGCTGTCATCGGTATCCCTGCGTCTGCAGCTCGAAATGGTCGTAGCCTTGCCAGCCGTGGCTGAATGTGACCTCAAAAGGCTGCACGGCGCCAGCGGCGAGTGTGTTCATCTGGACAAAGTCGGCGTTGAGTATGTGGCCGCTCGAGCTGTAGAGGCTGATGACGACCCTCACATCGTTTGCCAGGTCACTGCCATCGTTTCTCACCTGCCCTGAGACGAGCAGGGTTTCATCCTGAATCGTTGCAGCGCTGGTCACAATCGTCAGATCAGCGTCCGCTTGAACTGTTGTGGGAAACCCGCGTGGCTCGACGACATAGCTGGCGATCTCGTCCGGCTCCACGGCGGCCAGTTTGAAGGGGCTGCGCTGGCCGGGCGCCAGCACCTGCAGCATGGTGGTATTCTGGTCGGCGCGCCATATATCGCCGTTGTTATCGTAGAAGGTTCCCACGGCGACGACGAATCTGGCGTTGCTGCTCATGTCGTTGCGCAGTTCGCCCACCACGGCCTGAAGGTGGTTGGTCTCCGTAAAGGTATTGGTGCTGAGCAGGGCAAAATCGTCCAGAGGCTCGCTGTCGGTCTCGCTGCCGGTTGCCGCCAGTGTGTAATCGTCGAAGTTGGGCGGCGTGCCCAGGCCAATATCGAAGGGAGAGCGTTCATCCGGCCGCAGCGGCGTGAGCATGGCGAAGGCACTGGCGGTATGTACGATTTGATCGTTCTGGGTCAGGGTCACCACCGCGCGCAGCAATCCCTGGTTCACCTCTGAAGCATTGCGTAGCTCGCCCACCAGGTGCAGGCCACCTCCCACGATGTCAACGTAGAGTTGATCGCTGGTCACGACAATGTCGGGTGGGACGTTAACCAGGGGTATGTAAATGAAGGTATCGCTGGTGCCGGCCCCGGACGCGATTACGGTGAACAGCACCGTCAGCGCCACAAAAAAGCCAACAACCAGATATGGACGACGCATCGCGCCCCTCCAGGGAAGCAAATCCGATGGTGTGACCATCGCCAGATAGCGGAATTATACTTCTTTTCAGGTAAGTTGGGTAAACAACGACGCCGTCCCTGGTCCTTGACAGATTTGCTCCTCCGGCTTATCTTGTGGAGGCTATCAAATACAACTTTGATCACAGAGGAGGCTGCTATGCCGGAGGATGCCCAGAGCATCTTTGACCACACCGAGGGCGTCGTGGGATTCTTCGGCGCCAGCAGCCTGGAACGTCTGCCGACCGGGGTGGCTATTTCGAAGCAAGCTGAGGACCTTGAGGATCTTCAGCCGTGAGGCAATCCAGTCGTTGAAGCGAGGGAGCTGGCATGTTATTGAAGCTGTTGTTCATTGGCCTGGGGGGATTCATGGGAGCCAACCTGCGGTTTCTGGCCGGCGTTTTTTTTGATACTCGCTATGGTCACCTGGGTTTTCCCATCGGCACGCTGATTGTCAACATTGTGGGCTGCTTTCTCCTGGGTTTCATTGCTACACTGTTGGAGGAGCGACTGATCGGCTTTCCCAACGCTCGGTTTCTGGTCACTATCGGGTTTCTGGGATCCTTCACGACCTTTTCGACCTTCAGTTTCGAAAGTTGGCGCTTGATCGAGGAGGGCAGCATGGGGCTGGCTGCGCTGAACCTGGGAGCCAGTGTCGTGTTGGGTGGGGTCGCCGTGGTCGTGGGAGCGGCCCTGGCCCGCGCGTTATAGAGGAGAACTGACAGATGACACTTATGGGACCTGGCCAACGGCTGACGATTTATATCGGCGATAGCGACCAGTGGCAGGGCAGGCCGCTTTACCGGGCATTGTTGGAGACGTTGAGGAGTGACGGTCTGGCAGGTGCTACGGTTGTCAAGGCGCTGGCGGGATTTGGTGCCCACAGCCGCGTGCATACGGCATCGTTGCTCAGGCTCTCCACCGACCTTTCCCTGGTCATCACAGTGGTTGACCAACCGGAACGGATCCAGCAAGCGCTCTTAGTGGTCGGGCCGATGGTGGTGGAAGGTCTGATCACGGTGGAGAATGTGCAGATTGTACAGTATCGCCACCGCGGCTCCCCCGAGCTTCCCCGCGATCGGCTTGTCCGCGCGGTAATGAGCAGGTCGGTAGCCACCGTGATGCCCGATACTCCCATCGACGAAGTAGTTCGTTTGCTGCTCCAGCGGGAGGTCAAGGCGGTGCCGGTGGTCAGCAGGGACTGGCGGGTCGTGGGCATTATCACGGGCGGCGATCTGCTTGAACGGGGGGGCATGTCGTTGCGTTTGAGCATTCACAGGGACCTGACCACGGAGGAGCTGGCGGATCAGCTCAAGGCCCTGCAAGAGAGTGGCAAAACGGCCGGGGATATCATGTCGCCTGGGCCCGTGACCATCGGGGAAAACGCCACCCTGGACCAGGCGGGCCGCATCATGGCTGCCAAGGAGCTAAAGCGTCTGCCGGTAGAGGATGAGACGGGCAAACTGGTGGGGATTATCAGTCGATTTGATCTGCTGCAGGTGCTGGCCGCCGACGGGATCGAGATCGCGGAAACGGCGCCCCGGCAGCTTTTGTCAGGCAAGAGCAGGGCGACAGCCGGCGAGGTCGCCAGCCAGGATGTGCCCACCGGGCACGCCGATACGCCTCTTCAGCAGGTGCTGGACGAGTTGGTGGCCAGCTCTCACCGGCGTGTTGTGATCACCGACGACACTGGTCGCGTGGTGGGCCTGGTGACCGACCGGGCACTGCTGGAGTCGATTGAGCCAGAAGCCCGGCAGGGTGTCATGCAACGTTTGGCGGCCCGATTGCCCTGGTCAAAATCGCGGGCGGGTGTCTTTCCTGCTGATAGCATTGCTGCCGATGTGATGGTAACTGAGGTATACAGCGTGCTCGATTCCGCGTCCCTGGCCGAACTGCTGCGGGAGATGCTCGAGCGGGGTGTCAAGCGGTTGTTGGTCCTCGATGCCGAAGGAAGGATGGTTGGCCTGGCTGAGCGCAAGGCCGTGATGAAGGCATTGTATTCAGCAGAAAGCTGTTGTTGACAAAATGCCTCGTCGATGCTATAATTAGAACATATGTTCCCTTTATTCGTGTTGTCTCTGTAAGCATGGTAACGTCGAAGCAAGCGCAATTGAGCGAGCCCAGGATTTCTATAGCAAACTCTTTGGCTGGCAATTTCAGTCGCCTCCTGGCATGACCGCGTACTGGACCTTTGGCACCGGCGCTGAAACAGGTGTCACAGGTGGTGGCATGATGGCGCGGCAACAGCCGGGACATGGCATAACCAACTATATTGGCGTCGAGAACCTGGACGAATCGGTGGCCCAGGTCACGGCCCTTGGCGGCCAGGTGATGATCCCCAGGCAGGCGGTGTCAGGCATGGGCTACTTCGCCTGGTGCGCCGATTCCGAGGGCAACCAGTTTGCCATGTGGCAGGACGACGAATCGGCGGCATAGCCGGTTTTTGCCGTTGTCACTGTGGGGAGATCGTACGTTAGCGAGATCTCCCCGCAGGCTCAACCGATCTCGTCCGTGAGCGCCGTTCTAAAGTAACTGCTCAGGCTGAAGGTTCTGGGATGTCTGCGGCGTTTGGATCGGGAAGCGCAAAGGTAGCGAAGAGGGGAAACCTTGTTCGTGCAGACCCGAGGAACGAGTTTCGTTGAAACGGCAAGGGGAACCTATTTGTGTCAGGCAGCAAACCAGGAAAAATCATCGTATATGGCAGTTCCGTCTGCCCGATGGTACCGGCGGTGCGAAGCACACTTCGGCGCGCTGATGCCGAGTACGAGTACATCAACATCACCTTTGATGCCCTGGCCCGGCAGCAGGTTGTCGAGATCAACAATGGCTACGCCAGTGTACCGACCCTGGTATTCCCCGACGGCAGCACTTTGACCGAGCCCTCCTCCCGTGAGCTCGAAGCCAAACTGCGTTCGGTTGGCCTGGAGGTCGGCGATGTGACCTTTCTGGACAGGATCCAGGATTTCGCAGAGAGCCCGTTTGTCAGGATGTTCGGCATCGTCTTCGTGGCCATCGGGATTATCAACAACACCCCAATCCTTCTGATGGCTGGGCTGGTCCTATTGGTGTTGGGGCTGTTGACCCATTACCTCAGAAGCGCCACGCGCTCGAGCAGGTAGACATGACGATCTATCCGAGCCACGCACTGCAAACGGTTGCGCTGCACACCCAGGGCTTGACGACAGAAACCGGCACGACGGGTCCTGTTGATCCTGACACGCTTTGCCAGACGATCGAACGCATTGGCTGCATCCAGATCGACACGCTGCAGATGGTCCATCGCAGCCACTACGTCATTCTCTGGAGCCGGTTGGGCAGTTACGATCTGCAGGACCTGGATCGACTGGCCTACGATCCGGAGCACCGGCGCCTTTTCGAGTATTGGTACCATGGTGCATCGCTCATCCCGTTGAGCGAATATCGCTATCGCCTGCCGATGATGCTCCGCTGGCGCGAGCGTAGCTCGGACCGTTACTGCAAGTGGCTGGCGACGCCGGGCAACAGCGGGCTTCAGCGTGATGTGTTGGCAAGGATTGGCGAGCAAGGCCCACTGCGAGCCGCTGATTTCAAGGATGATGGGCCCAGGCGCAATGGCTGGTGGGATTGGAAGCCGGCTAAACGGGCTCTGGAGTACCTGTTCAACGAGGGCAGGCTGATGGTTAGCAATCGGTGGAACTTTCAGCGGGTCTTTGATCTTACGGAGCGGGTGTTGCCGGCGCGGGTAGATACCCACATGCCCGAAGTCGATGAGACGTTGCGCCACGTGTTGAGCCGCTCGTTGCTGGCTCTGGGGATCTGCCAGCCGAAGCAGCTTTCCGACTACACCTACGATTTGAAGTGGGGCACGGCGCGTCCTTACATCGAAGCCATGGTTGCCGGAGGGCAGTTTGTCGAGGTCGAAGGCCGGCTGAGTGACGGCTCCGCGCAGGCACTGATTGCGCATCGAGATCGGCTTTCCTTGCTGGAGCAAGCCGCAGACGGCGCTTTGAAAGGGCAGCGCACCACCTTTCTCAACCCCTTTGATCCCCTGTTTTATCCCGGGGGTCGAGATAGCCAGTTCTGGGGGTTTGAAAAGGTGCTGGAAGCCTACAAACCGGCATCTCAGCGGCGCTGGGGCTATTTTTGTTTGCCCATACTTCACGGCAACCAACTGGTAGGCCGTTTTGATCCCAAGTTGGAACGCAAGACTGGCACGCTGCGGCTAAAATCGCTGTTGTTTGAGCCGCACGTTCAGGTTGATGACGAAATGATGGCAGCCATCGCGGCGGCCATGCGCGATTTTCTGGCTTTCCACCAGGCCACAGATCTGGTCATCGAGCGCAGCCAACCGGCAGACGCCGGCGACCGGCTGTTGGCACTGGTCTAGTTCCCGAGCCGATCGAAGAGTTTAAGCTCCCGCAGGCTACGTTGGGTCAGAACCCCCTTCCATTCTCGCTCTGCCTGGGGCCACACGTCGGGGTAGTTGGGACCCCATGACCAGGTAGGCGACCAGGCGCCATCGTTACCCTGTGACTGAATCAGGTAGTCCAGGTTCCGGGGCAGGGAGTCTGCGAGTACGTCCAGGAAGGGAGAGTTGGGGGAAAGGGCCACGTCCAGAGGCCGCATGCAATACCCGGCCCACTGTTCCGGCGTTCGGGCGACCTTTTCGTCGATCATGGGAAATAACAGATCAACCAGACGGATTTTGATATCCTCTGGCAGGTTTTTGGTTTCCACCAGCCGGACGTAGCAGAGCAAGTCGTGTACCTCCAGGGGTTCGGGCGGCGCTTCCAGGTGGGTTATCACGGCTTCCGTCAGTTCCTGGCGCAGGTCGGCCGATGAGAGTCCCGGATACTCGTACAGGTAGCCTAAGATTTCTGCCCGGGGATTGGACTTGAAACCGCGCCAGTGTTCGGCCAGATCGTCGTCGTAGAACCACCAGGGGGCATGGGGGTCGCTATTGTCGTTGGGGGGGATGATGGGCCAGACCTGTTGCTCTGCGTCGTAAATGCTGAGTAGAAAACGCATCGCCCCCTTGACCAGGGCATCTTCTTCACTGGCTCTCACCCTTCGTAGGACCTGCATGGCCACGGTGGTAGCGATGGCCGATGAAGCGGGGAGGCGCAGATCAGGTTCCAGGCCGTTGCCGAAACCACCGTCAAGGTTGTGGTATTTGATCAGATCCTGGTGTACGACATCGCCGCTGTCACCGGTGAAGTGGAATCTGTTTAGCGAGCGTTCAAGGGGACGGGCCTTGCGAAAGATGAATGCCTGCGCCCGGTTAAATGCTTCATTGGAAAGCTTCATGGGGGCCTCCTTGTTCCTGTTTCTTTTCCAACCGTCAAGGGTTGGAAGGATTATAGCCTTGCGAGGGACTATCTGTCAACGGGTGGAGTGCCGAACATGTTCTGCCGGGCCTCCGACATGACCATTTCCCCAGCTTAGTCGTCCGTTGCTGGTGGCACAGGCTGATCGAATGCCAGCGCAGCCTGAACAGGCAGGTTCTTCTCCACGTCGCTCTGGACTGGGAAACCCGCCAACGTCGTCAGGTGTTGTCGAAGATCAATCTCTTCATCCAGATCGGACTCCGTCAGGGCGTTGCCTCCCAGGCTCAGCAGATGGCGATTCCCGGCGGGGATTCTGTCGCCATCTCTCACGAAGAGCGGCACCCGGCGTTGCTTCAGATTTTCCATTGCACCGGTCCAAGTGCCACCCTTTCCCTTGGATGCGCTGACGACCAAGGCCCAGTCTGCCAGGGCATAGATGGTCTTGTTTCGTCCCATGGCCTGGCCCACTGTGAATCCTGCCTCAGGTCTGTAGGGCGAGGTCAGAACCAATCTCTCATCGAGCAGGGCCTGCCGATTGCCGCTGGCCAACACTGCCCAGGCAAGGCTGCCCGGCAGGATACCAATAACAGTGCCTCCAGCATCCAGTGTTGCCCCCATGGCCTCGGCATCTATTCCCCGGGCCGCACCAGAGATCACCTGGATCCCCTGAAGGGCGCACACGTTGCCAACACGGCGAGTAAACTCACCAGCCTCCGGCTCGGCGTTACGGGAACCAACGACGGCCAACCCACCTTCTGAAAGCAGATCGACATTACCCGCGCCATAAAGGATGGGAGGCGCCGAACGTTTGAGGCGTTCCTTCATCTGTCTGGGATAGGAAGAATCCGCCCGGCTGAGTACCCACATGCCCTGATTGGTCCATCCCTCAGTAGCCAACGCCAGAGCTGTACCCCGGTCGAGCAACGCGCCGACCCTGGAGACTTCGACGCCCTCTGGTCGCTCCTCCTGGAGCTGAATCATCACCGATGGCCTGAGCAGATCGCCTGGCCTCATCTCGCTGGCTCTCAGCCAGTCTGCAACACGGTTGTACTCGCGAACATTCAAGGCCTTGATCTCTGTCGCAGCGGGTGTACCCAATGGCCCGCACAGCAAGAGGATCGCCTGCGTATCTTCACTCAAAACGTGATTGTTCATTGCTATCCACTCCAATCCGGCGTGGCCATTGCCAGGGCCAGGGGATATACCGGGCCGCTGCCGGCCTCCCTCAATAGCGCCGCCGCAACGGTCAAGGTCCAACGAGAATCGACAATATCATCCACCAGAAGCACAGGTCCGCCGATGCCTGACCAGGGCTGGATCGAGAACACGTCTGCCAGATTGGCGGCCTGCTGAAAACTATTCTGCATGATCTTCTGCGGACTGTTCTCCCGCACCTTGCTGATGGTCCCCGAGAAGGGCAGGCCCAGGTCCCGCGCAATTGCCCTGGCTAAATCTTCCACCAGAGTGGGCCGCCGCAAGGAAGGTATGCAGGTCACCCAGGTAGGAAATGGGTGGAGCAGCCAGCGGGACCGGATCATCTCGATGGCGCCCGAGACCAGCCTGTCGTCGAACGACCCGGTGACCTGTTTACCCTGCTCGACCATGGCGCCCCAGCCGGCGTCGCCCCACAGACACAGCGCTCGTCCTTCCTCTGGGCGCAACGCCGGGTCGATTGTGCCACACCAACCGTGAGATGCCAACCCATCGCCGATCCAGCGCTTGCGCTGCTCGATGACCACCTCGCTGCGCCGCAGGAACTCCACGGCCTGCAGAGCCATCTGGTGGGAGTACCCGGTGGGAAGCAGGGGTTCGCCAACACAGGAGGCGCAACGTCCGCAGACAGAGGCCTGGGGATCACTCAGCTCCCTGCGCAGGAAGGCCATCAGGCATTCATCTGTGTTCAGGTATGCCTCCATCTGGGCCTGCTCGGCCCGTCGGAGCTCGCTCAGTCGCTGTATTCGCTCCCGGTCGGGCAGGTAATGAACCGGCGTGCGATACCAGCGGGATCCTCGCTTCGTCACCGGAGACGGCGTCTGGACGGCCAGTACTTTCAGGACCTTTTCAATCTGGCCGTGACTGAGGTTTACCCGACCTTTCAGCATGGTGAGCGAGAGTCCATCCCCGGCGCCTGCCAGGGCTTCCATCACTGCTGTGGCGTGACCCTCAGGTGGAAACGCGCTGCGGATGAAGTGTTCGGTAATTTCTTTATCCTCAGCGCCACTCAGCATGATACCATAGGCGTCGTCCACCGCGCGGCCGGCTCGGCCCACTTGCTGGTAGTAGTGCACCACAGAGCCTGGCCGCTGGTAGTGTATCACGAAGCCTAAATCGGGCTTGTCGAACCCCATGCCCAACGCTGTCGTGGCCGCCAGTGCCTTGACGCCGTTGGCCAGCAATCTGTCCTCCAGCTCTACCCGGGTATCACTGTCAAGCCTACCATGGTAGCTGTGCGCAGCAATGCCCTGGATCTGCAGCCACTCGGAAACCCGCTCCGCGTCCTTCACCGTAAGCGTGTAGATAATGCCGTTGCCTGGCAGTTTGGGCACTTGCTCCGCAAGCCAGGCCAACCGCGCTGCCTGGCTCGGCAGCGCAATGTTCTGGAGGCGCAGGCTATCCCTGGCCAGGCTGCCTCGGATCGTCGTCAGACCGGGGCCCAACTGTTCTGCCACATCGGCCACCACACGATCGTTGGCTGTGGCTGTGGTTGCCAGCACGGGCACATTGCGGGGCATTGCCTGCACAATGCGCGTTATGCGCTGGTAGTCGGGTCGAAAATCATGGCCCCAATCGGAGATGCAGTGGGCTTCGTCGACCACAAACAGGCCAACCTGTTGAACCGTGGGCAACAGAACCTGTTCCCGAAACTCCTTGTTGGCCAGCCGTTCCGGAGACACCAGCAGGATGTCGATCTCACTGGCCAGGAAGCGGTCCTGCACCGAATACCACTCATCCCGATTGCTGGAGTTGATCGTGGCAGCCCGTATTCCGATTCTCTCCGCCGCCGCGATCTGATTTCGCATCAAAGCCAGCAGAGGTGATATCAGCAACGTCGGGCCCGCCCCCAGATCCCGAAGGAGTCGGGTTGCCAGAAAATAGACCATACTCTTTCCCCAGCCGGTATGTTGGACTACGAGGACCCTGGATCGTTGATCTACCAATGCCTGAATTGCCTCCAACTGGCCGCTGCGCAGCAGAGCATTTTTGTTTTGTAGTGCTTGACACAGCAGATCAAGCACCATCGCTTCACTCGACATTTTCCCCCCTCAGTTCCTGAATAGTGTTGGCCAAAGGTCAGGGCGGCTCTGTATCTTTGAGCTCCGTGCCTTGGTAAATCTCATTGCCTTCGTGGTCCAGGCTTTCCCCTCACTGCCGACAATCTCAAGCGATTCCGCAGATTCCGTGCCGCTAGTATGCCATATGCGGCAGGTTATTGCAATGGAGAATCTTACTGGCTGTCACAGCTCCTTGCGGAAGAACAGCTCGCCGATTCCACCCTGGTTGATTTCAGAGATGACCCCACATTCCTGGAATCCCACATGCCGGTGCCAGGCCTGCGGTTCGGGCTCGTCAACCTGGGATGAGCTGTAGAGAGCCGTATGTCCCTGCTCCCTCAGGAATGCTTGCGCAAAGTCCAACAAGGCCTTGCCGACACCCCGACGGCGGTACTCAGGTTGGACATGGATCAGGGCAATGTAGGGCACCAGTGACCAGAGATATTCAAGGCGCAGATAACCGGCAGGCAAGTCGTCGAGGGTGGCGATGATGACTTCCTCTTGTTCGATCTTGCGAAGGAGAATCTCTGATGTGATGAAGCCATCCTGGCCAACGAAATCCAGGTCCTGGCCGGTAGCGAAACGCCCATGGATTTCCCCTGTCCGACTCTCTTGTCCTTCACTGTGCGTAGTCATGTGGTCACTCCGGCAACACCAGGCGAGCCACCAGAACCGGTGGAATCTCGCTGTATCTGCTATCCCGGCTGAGGCCGTGGCGCCGGGGCGGTTCCCCCGGAGGAAATGCCCGTTCCTCCATGCCATCCGGGTATCCTCGTGGGCCCGCGTCAGATCGTCTCTCATAGTTTTCGACTCCTCAATTTGCCATCAAGACCCCGCGACGGCGCCTGCGGTTTTGCAGGCTCTCCACTGAATAGACCAACAAGGCCGTCCAGATAATGGCGAATCCGACAAGGCGCTCCGGTGGGAAGACCTCACCGTAGACGAATACGCCAAGCATGAACTGCAAGGTTGGCGCAATGTACTGCAGTATGCCCAGGGTGGTCATGGTGACCCGTTTTGCAGCAAAGGCGAAACATAACAGCGGCGCTGCTGTAATGACACCCGACATGGCTAACAGGAGCTGGAAAGCCGGGCTGGCATGTCCAAAGGCGCCGGTTCCTGCCTGTTGCAGGCTAAAAAGAAGAAGCAACGCAGGCAGGAATAGCACGCTCATCTCCACGGTCAATCCTTCCAGGGAACCGAGAGGGGCGATCTTTCGCAACAGCCCATAGAAACCAAAGGTGAGGGCCAGGGTGAAGGATACCCACAACAGGCCACCGATGTTGAACACCAGGTAGGAGACGCCAACAGCTGCAATGGCAACGGCCAGCCACTGCCCTGGGCGCAGTCGCTCCCGCAGGAAAACAAGCCCGAGCAGCACATTGAGCAGGGGATTGATGAAATAGCCCAGACTTGCTTCGACGATGTGGTTGTTGTTGGTTGCCCAGATGTAGGTGAACCAGTTGGCAGCCAGCAGGGCGGCGGTGACGACGAAGGGTAATAACATGGCTGGACGTGCACGAGCCTGGTCCAGCCACTGCCAATTTCTGCGAAGCAATAAGAGTACCAGGACCACCACCAGCGACCAGACGATGCGGTGTCCAAGAAGCTCCAGCGCCGGCACAGCGGAGACGGCTTTCCAGTAGATCGGCAAGAGCCCCCAAAGGATGTATGCGACGGCTGCAGCCAGGGTGCCTTGTCTCATGAGTTCCTTCAAACTGGAAAGATCGTTCTACCCCATGCTCTGGACCCAGGAAATCCTCCTGGGGAAGAGCACGTTCAGGATTTCTGTCGCCTGCGGGGTGGCCCAACAATCGGGAAAAGCATGCAGCAGTTCCGCCAATGATCGGTATGAAAAGAGCAGTTTCAAAAAGACAAGGGGAGGAAAGGCTGCATCGCTTTGATCTTCGCCTGGCTGGGATACGACCTCTGCAAGCCTGCCTTTCTCAAATTTCATCCGCAGCCCATCCTCGTAGAAGGAGAGACACAGGGATTCATTCAAGTCACTCAGGCCAGCATCTGCCAGCCGGCGCTCGAGCACCGGTTTTATCCGGTTGACGAGGGCAGGGAGATCGGGTACCCGGACATACCACGCATAGGGCCGATCCAACGCACTTAATATTTCCTCCAATGCCTGATAGGCTGGATGGGTCATGCCCAGATCGAAGGTCAGTCGCACGACTTCATCGCTAAGCTGGTGCTGGAGCGATTGGCATATTGTGGGCAACAGTTCTGAAAGGCCCACATCCTTTTCTGCAACCAGATCGGTGACTACCAGCCGGCCATCGAACAGTGGGGCCAGGGTGCGGAAGAATCCTGCGGTTGATTCGCTGTGGTCCTGGAGGAGCCAATTCCTGGCTTCAAACAGCGAACCAGGGCTGTGTCCTGTAAGGTCAAAATGCCAGCGCTCGCGGTCCCTGTCCAGAACGAGCAATTTGCCGGCACACTGCTGCTGGTACAGTGAGCTAAGGGCTGGAATATCGATGGTCTCGGCTGGTCGCACCTGGAACCGGGGATGCGCCTTTTCGGCCAGGGCTTCAAGATCGGCCAGCTCCAGGTGGCGGCGACCGCCAAAGGTTAGCGCATACTCATAACCAAAACGGCGATACCACCATGGGTTGCCAAGAATGGCCTGCACCAGGTGGCCGTTCTCTTCGCTCTCCCTGTGGAGCGCTTCGATGATCGCACGGGTCAGGCCCTGGCGGCGATAATCTGGATCGGTCCCGACGGTTTCGATCTGGCCCACGGTCAGGGCAATGCCGTCGTATGTCCAGGTTTGAGGGATGAGACATGCCAGGCTGACGATCTGATCGGTACGCCGTTCGACCGCCAGCAGGAAGCTGGCGGCGTTCATCGTCGGGTGGCGACCCGACATGGCATCTCGGGTCCATATACCCAGCCGGGAATCGTCGTGGAGTCGGCTATTGAACTCGGCGACCGCGTCCACGTCGGCTGGAGAGGCCCGGCGCAAGACAACGTTGGGGTTGGCTACAACCATCCTGCCCTTTCGAAAACAGAATCGATGGGGATTGTACAGGGGTGCCGGAAGACTGTCAACTGAACCCCGCAGTAGGCGTGGAGATGACGCCCCTACGTGCATGGGTAAGGAAGGCACCGAAGGTTGACGGAAAGGGCGTTCGGCCCTATACTGCCGTGTCTTGTGTATCCGCTATTTCTCTTGTGAGGGCAATCATGTCAGACCAAACCACTACCAATTCTTGCCTGAACTGCAGTCGTTCCGAGGAGGTCGTTCCGTTGCTTTCGCTGCGCTATACGGGAAGTTCGGCCTGGATCTGCAGTCAATGTCTTCCGCTGCTTATTCACGAACCGCACAAACTGGTTGGGAAATTGGCCGGCGCCGAGACCCTGGAACCGGCGTCAGACGATCACGATTGAGCGTTCCTGCTGACCAGAGTCTCTGAATGGAGCAACCATGCCGTTCACCCATCTTGACTCCGTTGAGCCGGAGGAAATCATCGCCGGTTTCCACGGCAAGCTGATCCATACTGACAACCTGACAATCTCGTTCTGGCAGATCGAAGCCGGCGCAACGCTACCAGGCCACAACCATCAGCACGAACAGGTCACCGCTGTCCTGGAGGGGCGACTCCAATTTGTACTCGACGGCGAGGAACGGGTGTTGGAGCCCGGGGCGGTGGCGGTGATTCCTGGCGGCGTGTTCCATTCGGCTCAGGCCCTGACTGACTGTCGGGTCGTCGACGTGTTTCAGCCGGCTCGCAGTGATTATCCGGGCCAATTTCATCGGACGGAAGCTGCAGCCGACTAGTTTCGGAGCAGGGCGGCCTCGCTTTGCCTCAAACCATCAACGCCAGGAAGTGTTCCAGGTCCTGAAAGGCCGCCTGGGCCGCGGGGGAAATCGTCGGCATCATCAGTATAAAAGCGTGGTCGGCGCCGGGGAATTCCGCCAACACCGAGGGTACGCCTGCGGCTTGCAGCTTCTGGTGAAGATCTCTGGCGTCGGGCGCCATGTCAAAGGCATCTGCGCTACCCTGCAACAACAGTGTGGGTGGAGAATCTTCGCTGACCCGGTAGTTGGGCGAAAGCCGGCGAAAGAGCTGTGGATCCTGGTCCGGCGTATTTCCCAAGACCGCCGCGATGTAATTGGGGGCCTCCTGAACCTTCATTCCCCAGGGCACCAGGCTCGTCAGTTTGAGCACCATTTCGACGGGCCACTGAATCGCCTTCGTCCAAGGATCGCTGTCCAGCATCGCCATGCCCTGTTCGATATCCTCGTGGCGGAGCAGCATATCGATCGGAGCGTAGAAGGAAACCACCGCGCGCACCGAAGTGTCGCCATCGATTTCAGGGGGCTGGAATGCGGGGTCGCCGGGGGTGTAGGCTGCCATCAGCGCCAGATGTCCTCCGGCCGACTCGCCCATCAGCACGATTCGTTCCGGATCGACCTTGAAGTCAGCCGCGTTTATTTTCAACCAGAGGATGGCTCGGTTGACGTCGACCACCATGGCTGGCACCAGCACGTCGGGCGCCATGGTGTACTCGATGTCCATGATAGTGTGTCCCTGCCGGACCAACCGGCGGAACATGGGGCGGGTCCCCAGGTCTTTTTCGCCGATACGCCACGCGCCGCCGTGGACAAAGATCACAGCCAACCCGGTCCGCGGCACGCCCGCGGGCGGCTGCCAGATGTCCGCCTTCAGTGCCCGGCCGGTTTCGTCGTTGATGGCGAAGACCACGTCATGCTGAAAGGAGTCGCTGGAGGGAGGAAGGATCAGCGGCCAGCGTCGGGCAGCCAGTCTGCTGCGCAACTCCGGTGGCACGCGAGTTGGCCAATTGGGTCCGAAAGCCTCTGAAAAGCCATCATGGGGTGCCACTACTCGGATTATGTAACGGGCTGCCAGGCCTGTACCGACGAGGCTGCCGGCGGCGGTGACCAGCTGTCTCTGCCGAAGGGCTGCCAGAGAGACGATGGCGCCAACCAGGGCCATCAGAGGTGACAATGATGTGGCCAGCACTCTGGGAATCCAGATGAAGAGACGGGGTCCCATGCCCGTGAAGCGGATCGGAAGAAGGAGTCCGGAGAGTGTCACAATGGAGGCCAGAAAGCGAAGGAGATAATTCATGCTGCTATCCTCCGAATGGTCGAGCGTCGGAAGTAGAGAAGTGGACAGGTAGACAAGTAAATTAGTAGACAGGTTAGCCGATGGACCAGGCGCCGTGTGCCAGGCTAATGGTCAATTGTCAGTGGTTAACGATCAATTGTTAACACCTGCGTCGGAACCCAGTGCATGCTGGCACACCAGCAGGCGTACCGTGACGCTAGCAAGCGGTGCGAGAGCTAGGTAAGGCCACCGAAAGGTGAGAGCTAGCGGGCGGTGCGTGAGCTAGTACAGCCCGGCGTAGATTCATGGATGGTTTTTGTAGCGCAATTTTACAATTTGCACCTGGACAATTTGGAAAATTGTCCTACAACATCGACCACGAACTTATGCCTGCTTGTACCAGGTGTGGCAGAGGGCAATTGTGGCCCTGCAATGCTTCAAAGAGCGCGTTATCGACGACAGTTCGACTTCGCTAACCGCAGGCTTTCTGTCGATCCGGATTCCGTAAGCGCCAACTGTTTCCCCATTCCCCGTCTACTTGTTTCCTTGTTTCCCTGTTTCCTGTCTACCTGTTTCCCGCGGCACCCGGCCATAGATTGCCGTCAGTTCCCGCAGCCGTTGCTGGATATCGTCCGACAGGTCGTCTGTCAGATAGCGCCACTGCCAGTTGCCGCTGGGCACGCTGGGCACGTTCATGCGATCCTCGCTGCCCAGACTCAGCAGGTCCTGAGCTGAGGAGACGGCCATCCTGGCTACCGAGGCCCACGCCAGGCGAATGAAATCCCAGGCCAGATCGCTGGTGTCCTGCTTTCCGAGGTACTTCAACGCGTTGGCGCGTTCACGGGGCTGGGAGGTGTTTTCGTACCAGCCCATGATCGTGTCGTTATCGTGGGTGCCAGGGTAGACGACCCAGTCTGGCGAGTCATAGTTGTGGGGCAGGAAGAGGTCGTTGGCATCGCTGCCAAATGCGAACTGCAGGATCTTCATGCCCGGGAAACCGAAGGTCTCCATCAGGTGATCGACCCCCTCTCGGGCTTCGGGGGTAAAGTCTCCCAGGTCCTCGGCGATGATCAGCAGTTTGCCCAGTTCTTTTTCCACCATCTCGAACATGGCTGGTCCCGGGCCCATCACCCACTGGCCGTCGATGGCGGTCTCAGCCTCCGCCGGGATTTCCCAATAGTTGTAGAAGCCGCGGAAGTGGTCGACCCGGACAATGTCCACCATGGTCAGCATTGCCCGGAAGCGATCGGTCCACCAGGCGTAACCTCGCTCCGCCATCACCTCCCACCGGTAAAGAGGATTGCCCCATAGCTGGCCTGTTTCACTGAAATAGTCGGGCGGCACACCGGCTACGACGGTCAGCTGGCCTTTTTCGTCGAAGTAGAAGAGATCGGGATGAGCCCAGGCATCGGAACTGTCGTTGGCCACGAATATGGGGATGTCGCCGATAAGTCGGATGCCGCGCTGGTTGGCGTAGGCCTTCAAAGCCAGCCACTGGCGGAAGAACTGCCATTGCAGGTACTTGTGAGTCCGGACAGGCTGCGCAAGCTCAGTCTGCCAGCGCGCTATCGCCTCCGGCTGGCGCATGCGTATGTCCATCTCCCAGCTGCCCCAGGGTGCGCCATCGTGGACGTCCTTCAAGGCCATGAACAGGGCGAAATCGTCGAGCCAGTCGCCATTCTCGGCGCAGAAAACCTCGAAGTCCACCAGAAGCTCCATGCTTGCTTGCTCGCTGAAGGCCTGGTAGGACTGCTTGAGCAACGGCATTTTCCATGCGATGACCCAGCCGAAGTCCACCTTGTCCTCTGGAAAGGGAGGCAGGTCCTGATTAATGCTATCCCAGGATAGCAGCCCATCGCCGATGAGCTGCTCCAGATCGATCAACAGCGGGTTGCCGGCGAAGGCCGAAAAGCATTGGTAGGGTGAATCCCCGTAGCCGGTGGGGCCCAGGGGCAGCACCTGCCAGAGCGATTGCCCGGCCTCCTGCAAATAGTCCACGAAACGATAGGCGTGTTCGCCCAGGTCACCAATGCCATAGCGGCCCGGGAAGGAGGTGGGGTGGAGCAGGACGCCTGCGGAACGGGTGAAGGTCATGGCGGGTCTCCGGGGAAAGGGCATGAACGTGGCGGCCGCCGCCACGTTCATGCCCATACGTTATCGCCGCCGCAGCACGTAGGCCGCGGCCAGGGCCGCACCGGCCAACGCAGGCAACGCCGTCAGCGGCAGGCTCACCGGCAGAGGCGACTGCGCCTCGCCGGCAGCCAGGCCACTCAGCGTTACCGCGGTGGGCGGACGCACCGTCAGCTCGACCGGCACGATCACCAGTTCGGTCTCGTTGCCGGGACCGGGATCAGGATCGTTGCTGGTCACGCACAGGTTGCCCAGGTATACGCCATTGGCCAGACCTGTCGAGTCGAAGGTCACGTCCACGGGTGTGTCCGTGCCGCCGGCGTTGGAGCCGTTGTCAGGCGCCACCGTCAGCCACGGAATGTCACTGGGTGCCGTGCAGGCGCCACCGGCCACCGTATCGCCGGTCACGTTCATCACGATGTGCATGCCGGGGAAACCGATTGCAGCAGTATCAGTCGGCTCCGGCACACCACAGGCAGCAGCTGCCAGATAGCTGGGCGCCGTCTGGCCATCAGGATTCGATCCGATGAAGAAGCTATTGCCAGCGGTTTGGCCATCTGGCGTGAACACCTCCACCACCAGCACTGAGCCCGCAGGCGCAGCACCGGCCACCGGCACCGTGTACAGGGTCAACGATTGATCCGGTACTGTGTCGGGCGAAGACCCGATCAACGCCAGGTTGCCGAAGGTCAACGGCGCCAGCGGATCGATCATCGTGTAGAGATTCACCGATAGCGGCTGTCCACCCGTGGCTGATGTTGCTACTTCGACGCCGAACTCAACCTGCGTCACGTCGAAGGCGTCGAAGATGCCAAAGGATTCCAGATCGAACACCCGCAGGTAGGAGTTGTCGGTGTGTCCG
Organism: Chloroflexota bacterium; assembly: GCA_034717495.1. Taxonomy (NCBI): domain Bacteria; kingdom Bacillati; phylum Chloroflexota; species Chloroflexota bacterium. Next base: position 24,083 of record JAYELL010000087.1, read on the forward strand.
ACGCCGTTGTTGCACGACACCGAGTTTCCTGACACGATGTTCTGCGTCAGCGAATGGGTGATGGTCGTCAGACCCTCGGGGCTGGATGGCGTCTGGGGTACTCGCACGCCTGCACCTTCGCCTGCGGCCGAGAAGCCCAGGTCACCAATGGTTACCTGTTGAAGCATCGACTTCAGCGCCGCATCCTCGGTGGTGGCGACTCGCCGTCCAGTTGCCAGAGGCAACATGGGCATGCCCAGATCCTCTTCCTCGATCAGCCAGTCCAGCATGCCGCCACCTGTGTTGCTGATGGTCATGCTTTCCACCACCACGGAGTTGGTCGGCTGCGTGCTCCCAATGAACAACGGATCCACGTAGATGTTGGGCGGTCCGCCGGCATCACATGCCAAGAACACCGCATCCACCGCATAGCCCGCTGCCCAGGATCCACCATCGTCCGAATGGAAGCGTATCTGGACATTCGGATTGCCGGCATAGGCATTCAGGTCCAGATTGTAGGGCTGCCAGACATCCCCGGCAGGCACCACGATCTCACCATCCCATGTCCCACCACCATCACCGCTCACTTCCACGCCACCTGCGATGTGACCGAAGGCGGCATTGAAATGGTACATGAAGTCCAGGGAGGCCGTGGCTGCACCGGACAGGTCGATGATGTTGGTGTACAGGTAGTCGGCACTGCCGTCATTACCGGATCCGGGCAGATCGTCGTTGGCCGAGGCGTAGTACTGCCCCTCGGGCGCCGGGCCTGGATCCCAGGAGCCGCTGCTATTGTCCATCGATACCACCCACTCGCCGCCGGGCAATGCCAGCGTCGTGTAGCTCCAGTCATCGGGGAAGGCCCCATCCTCGAAGCCCACCACAGGGCCGTTGCAGACAAGTGACGCCGCCGGTTCCAGGTCGAGGCCGACGACGACCGCATCATGATCGGAGGCACGCCACTGGTCGGGCACGTAGAGCGCCGGCTGATTCCAGTCGTTGTAATCCAGGCCCCGGGGCTCGTCGGCATTGATGTGCCAGACCGCCGTGCCGGTCACCTGCGGCAGCAGGCTGGGGCTGGCAAAGGCATGGTCCAAGCGCCCCGACTCGCCGCGGTAGGTGTAGGAGTAGGCGCCCGGGCCTTGGTAGGCGTCGATCAGGTCGGCGAAGCTGCTATCCACAAGGGCCTGGATAGGATCTTCCATGGCGTAGGCGTTCATATCGCCGATAACCAGGAAGTCGCTGCCGCCCATACCGGTGGGGTTTCCTGCCATCCAGGCGATCTCCGAAAGAACACCCTGGGTACGGGTGTAGTTCCAGCAGGCCTGGCCATCGCCCTGGTCTGCATCCAGGCCAGTGGCGTCGCTGCATCCCTTGGATTTCAGGTGGTTGACGACTACCGTGACCTGCGAGCCGGTGCTGTTCTGCTCAAAGGTCTGAGCCAGGGCCGGCCGGTTGCGCGCGTCGTTGAAGTTGGGGTCGACCGCGCTGTCCAGCAGGGCAAAGGGACCGGTCGGGGTCACCGTGCCTGCTTTGTAGATCAGGCCAACCTTGATGACATGATCGCCGCCGAGGATGACACCCGGGTCGATATAAGTATAGGTGCCGGGTCCCGCCACCGCGTTGATTCCGTCCACCAGGGTTTGCAGCACCGGCGCACCGGTGGTGTTTTCCAGTTCGTTCAGACCAACCACATCGGCATCCAGGATGGCGAGGGCTGCGGCCAGTTTATCCAGCTGTCGCGGGAATTCGAAGGCGTTGTCTGCCCCGCGGCATCCCTGGTCCTGGCCGGGTCCGCAGATGTCCGGGCCCGTGTCCAGCGTCGTGAAGAAGTTCAAGACATTGAGATTGGCGATGGTCAACGTGCCGCCCACGTCCGGTGGGGGCAACCGATCGTTGATCCGGGAAAAGGTCACCGACGCCGTGGGCTGGACCTTATAGGCGCCGGAGCTGTAACCCAATGCACCGGCAAGTCCCTGGACGGTGTCACCCTGTCGCAGGGTATTGTCGAGGCCCAGGTAGGGTGGCAGCGGCATGGGATTGGTAACCTCGCTGCCGTCGTCCAGCATGATGCGGCTGCGGTCGTTGAGGTCCTGCAATCCATTGGCCGGGGCACCCGGATCGGTTATGTTGGTTGGAATCTGGAGAGGAACATCCAGCGAGAGATCCACCTGGCCACGATAGCCCTGGTTGTAGTGGCCGCTGGCTGCCAGGGTCTGGCCGAAAACGATGCCCATGCCCTCGCTCCATTCCCATTCATCCAGGGTCGTGACCGGCAAGATTATGGCGGCCGGTGTGACCGGCAGGCCATTGGGGCAGAAGAGAACGTCGCTGATGGTGAAGAGTTGGGTCTCGCCGGAGTTTTCCCTGACGACACCCAGCACGCGTACCGGATCGCCCATGGCCACGTCGACGCCGAAACCATCGTCGTAGACGAAGATGCCCTCAGAGGTCATGGGGTCGAGGTCGGCGTCTATGTCCTCTTCCTGGACGAAGAAGCCGCCCAGTTCAGTGGCGGTGTCCTGGAAGTCGCCAACCACCACGGCCTCGATCCAGACGGTCGCGCCGGGCATGGGGCTGCTGGCGCCAGGCCCCTGAACTTCATGGATCTTGGTGGCAGGGGCACCACATTGGCTTCCGCAGCCCACAAAGGGGGTACCATCGATCATGGTGCCGGGGGAGAAGAGGGCGCTGCCAGAGCCGGTCGCAGTCGAGTGGTAAACCAGCGGTTCCGGTCCGGTGATGTCGGGGTCGCGGGTGATCGACTGGTTGTTGCCCCCTTCGCTTCCATAGATAAGGGAAACGATATCGTTACTGCCATCGTTGAGCGTAACCGTGTCGCCGCTGTTATTGAGGCCGAGCCCGCCGGTGCTGGCGATCTGTACCACGGCACCGCCGAAGCTGCCGGTGGGTGTGCCGCCGCCAAAGACCACCACCGTGCACAGGTTGGGAATAACCGTGCCTGCGGGGAAGGTATGGCGAAGCTGGACGCCATCGGACAATATCCAGCCGGAGATGTCCACCGGCGCACCGGAGTCGTTGACGATCTCGACGAACTCATCCTCGGTGGTGCTGACAACACCGTCGCCGTTGGCGTCACCGTTGATGGCGTCAGGATCTGCCTGCAATTCGTTGAAGACCAATGGCGGAGCGGGACCGCTGCCGTTGCTGCTGCCCATGGTGCAGTCCTGATCGAAGAGGGTTACATCGCCACCGGAGGAGACCCAGTCGAAGCCCACATTGGGGCCGGCGCCGTCGGGAACCCGGGCCACACAGCCGTCCAGGAACTCGCCGGCCCAGCCCAGTTGGTCTACCCGGACCCGGGAGGGCTCGAAGAGGTAGGCCACGTCGGAGGAGCTGAAGTCGACACCGGTGGTGCCCTCGGTGGTCCAGTCCACACCCTCTTCCAGAGCCAGGAAGCCGCCGGCAGGCACCGACAGGGAACCATTCAGGATGGCAACATCGTCGCCGTCGCTGATTAGCCAGCTAGTGACATCGACCGGCGCACCGCCGGGGTTGAATAGCTCGATCATATCGTTGCCGGCATCGGGGAAGACGTCGACTTCGTTGATCAGCAGGGAGCCTCCCAGGTTGTTGTCAGCCACGTCGTTGGCAGCGCCCTGGGTGGGCGTGGGATCCATGTTCCAGTCCCGGGCATCGTCGTCGGTGTCCAGGCCATCGACGATGCGAGCTGTTGAGTACTGCGCCGCGTCGGAGGCGAAGGGTGCATTGGGAGCACCGCCGGTATCACCGTAGGCGACGCGATCTACCACTGCCTCCGGGGGATCGGGCGAGTGTAGTTCGATGAAGTCACCGGCGTTGTCCAGGTTCAAGGTGGTGATGATGACCTGGTAGGCGCCTGGGTCCAGAACGCCTGCCAGCGGCTCGGAGCCGCCATCGTCGGCCAGCGTCCAGCCGGCCAGATCCTGGGAGGCTGTGCCGGCGTTGTAGAGCTCGATCCACTCGGTGCCCTTGGGGGCGAACTCGTTGATGACAACCCGGGGAGTCGGCACGACGCAACCGGTGAAGGGGGTGCCGTCGATCATAGTGCCGGGCGAGTGAACGCTGTTTGGCGAACCGGCAGCAACGGTGTGCCCGACCAGCGGTTCAGGTCCAAAGATGTCAGGATCGCGGGTTAGCGACTGGTCGCTTACCCCTTCGCTGCCATAGGTATAGGTGGCAACGTCGCCGACGCCGTCGTTGATGGTAACTGTGTCACCGCCATTGTTCAGGCCCAGGAAACCGGTACTGGCCGTCTGCACCACCACCGATCCGAAATCACCGGTGGGCGTTCCGCCACCGAAGACGACAATCGCGCAATCGGCAGGGATTACGGTGGCGGCCGGAAAGGTGTGCCGGACTGCAACAGCGTCGGAAATCGTCCAACCGGAAACGTCGAGAGGGCCGCCGGTGTTGTTGTAGAGCTCAACGAACTCGTCCTGGCTGCCGTCCCGGATGCCATCGCCGTTGGCATCCCCGTTGGGATCTGCCGGCGGTTGATCTGGATGGGGATCGTACAGAATCTCGTTGATGACGATGGCAGGTGGAGGCTCGTCAGTTAACGTGTCATTGGGTGCCGCGGCGGGGCTGGCTGCCGCGCTGGGGGTAATAGCCGGTGCAGCCAACGAAAGAGCTAGTGTCACCGCCATCAAAAGGAACATGAGAGCCTGCATCTTGCGTGGGGGGGGCATGGTGTATCTCCTGTGAACCGAGTATCTGTGTTGACTCAGAGCGCACGGGCGCATGTTGGATGACAGCTTGTGTCTCCGGCCGAATGCAAGCTGTCATCGAAAGGGGCTGATACGATCTTTCACGACCGGAAAAGGAGCAGACCTGGATAGGTGAGGACTCCTGGCTACGTGGTTGATTATAGCACGTTGGCTATCCGGGGGTCAACTTGTGGCTTTTTTCCCCAACACCGTAACATACCAGTGCTTACTATATAACTCTTCTCCCTTTTTTGTCAACTCGATCAGCTGCTGTTCTTCGACGGTCATATCCTTCAGGAGTTCGTCGATCGCGGCGACATTTTCCGCTGACACATCAGCGGTCAAGGAACTGAGAGGCCTGATCCTCTCATAGGATTCTACGACCTGCACCTGACAACCTGCTTTTGCCAGCATGGCCTGCCATTCGCTGGGGCGATACTGGCGCACGTGGGATTCGTCGTGAAGCCAATCGAGACGGTTCATGATGCTGTCGATGTAGCTATCCTCGGGAACGCTGCGGTCGTCTATCAGCAACAGGCCGCCTGGTTTCAGCATGCGAACCATCTCCGAAAGTGCCTCATGGATGTCACGGAAATGGTGGGCAGCTCGCCGGCAGGTGACCAGGTCAAAGCCTTCGCCGTCAAAGGTCTCGTCGTCGAAAGGCAGGTGATGGATGTTTGCCAGGCGAAAACGCACGTTGGCGATAGCTCGCTCGAGGGCCAGTTCTTCGGCCAGGTCCAGCATCTGTGGTGTAATGTCGATTCCGACTACCTCGAGGACGTGCGGGGAGAATGCGAAGGCAGTGTGCCCGGTGCCGGTAGCAACGTCGAGAACCCGCCAGTCGGGCTGGGGCTGAGTCAGCGCGATCAGGCGATTCAGAACGACTGGATCGGTGTGGGCCCGACTGTCAACATACATTCTGGCCCGCCGGCCAAAGATCTCCCGTGCTTTATCCTCGATCAATCTGGTTTCCTGCATCGTGTCGTCTCCAGCAACCGGACTATGGGAAGAAAGAAGTAGGAATCTTTCGATGTCCTTGTATTTTGCTCCTGAAAAAAGGAGCTTCCATGACCAGTATAGCCGCAAATGGCATTGTTGGATATGACCGGGATCATATCAACGGGATGTTTTTTTCAGGAGAGAGCTTTGCCCCGGTTTGAGGGACGCGGGGAGGGTTTGGACCACGAAGGCGCGAAGGCTCACGAAGGTCGCGAAGCGCGAAGGGCGCGAAGGACACGGGGACGCGGGAGGGTTTGGA